>NZ_JAPDCN010000014.1:0-139290 GCF_027706185.1 Aeromonas sp. Y318-3 | reverse complement strand
TCGCGGGTTCGAGTCCCGTCCGCTCCGCCACTAATTTGAAGGCCTTCCCAGATGGGAAGGCCTTTTTGCTATGGGCGTTTTTACCCACTGACCCCGATGGTTGCACACCGGAACCAACACAAAGCCCGGCTTCACGACCGGGCTTTTGTATTTTTAGCGCGTTAAACCGCCAACGTTTGGTTTTTACCTGCCGAGAGAGTGCCAGATAGCCGGTTATTTCCACCATTTTCTGGCTATATCCGAGCCCTATCAGTTTCATTCACAGCAATTTGAACGACTCTGCAGGCGGTCAAATCAGGCTTCTGCTGCCTGCTGACTACAGGGCAGCTCCATATTGACCACCCCCTCTTCCATCTGTACATCGATCTTGAAGCCCAGCGGCTTGGCTGGGTTGGGAATACCGAGATTGCCGGATTAATCAGGTACCGTTCAAGCAAAGAGGCCTTCCCGACGGGAAGGCCTCTTTGCTTTATCTATCAACTGATTACCATCACTCGGTTGATTTATCAGGGCTTCTCTTTGTTGCCAATGCTCAGGCCGAGCTTGATGGAGAGTGCTGCCAGTAGCAGCAGCATCATGATCAGGGAGAAGAAGTTGCTGCCGAGTTCCGGGTATTGCACCTTGAGCAGAGCGGAGTGGCCGAAGACACCGATAAAGAAGCAGAGCAGGGTACAGATGGGGGTGTTGCCCACCATGGGTTCATGGCGATAGTGCTGGAACAGCTGATAGGCCGCCAGCCAGAGGGCAATCAGCGGGAAGAAGGAGAAAGGCACAACCGAGTTGGTCAGCACGGCCAGAGAGGCATCGCCACAGATACCAATCAGCATGGCCATGGCGAGCGGTTTTTTCGGGATCATAAGCTGTTCAGTCATATCGTTCTCCATCCTGTGGTCATGGGTGAGGTTCACGGCGCTTCTGGTTTTGTACCTCGGCGCCCATGGCGATCATCCGCAGTTGGCGAATTGTTCGGTCGGAGAGTGCACGGCACTCTTCGCTGGTCATGTCGAGTGCATCGGCACCGGCACTGAAGACGATGGTGACCATGGCTTCTGCCTGGATGTAGGCATCTTCCCGTGGTGCTTCTGTGGTGGCTTCCAGATAATCGGTCAGCTCTGCGATAAAGTGCTGGATTTCGCGAGCCACCGCCTGACGAAAGGCGGCCGAGGTGCCGGAGCGTTCCCGCAGCAGCAGCCGGAATATGTTGGGGTTGTTCTCGACGAACTCCATAAAGGTCTGCACAGAGGTGCTGATGACACTGCCACCACCGGCAATGCGCTGGCGTGCCTGGCGCATCAGTTGGCGCAGGGTGAGACCTCCTTCGTCAACAAGGGTCAGGCCCAGCTCCTCCATGTCGCGAAAGTGGCGATAGAAAGAGGTTGGGGCGATGCCCGCTTCACGAGCGACTTCCCGCAGGCTGAGATTGGAGAAACTCCGATTGGCGCACAGTTGGCTGAATGCAGCATCGATCAATGTACGCCGGGTTTTTTCTTTTTGTTGAGCGCGAATACCCACGAAATCAGTCACCTTCAGCTTAACGAGGACAAATGATAACCCGAAGGCGCCTCAGGATCAGGTTTGTATCCTACTTTTTTACCATTGACCGTGAGGAAATCACCATAGAAAATGGCGAACAGCTGTTCGCTGAAAGGATGCAATGAGATGGCCAGACCCCCCATTATTTTGACCAATACCCTTCTGTTTTCCCTCTCCGGGATAGTGGCGTTGATTGTCGTACCCTGGTACGGCATGAGCCACGGTTACGATCTCTGGCAGTGGGCCAGTTTCCTGTTGTTGTTCTGCCTGAGTGGTCTATCCATCACCGCAGGCTATCACCGGCTCTGGTCGCACAAGGCCTACAAGGCGCACCCCGCTTTGCAGTGGTTGTTTGCCATCGGCGGTGCGTTGGCACTGCAGAATTCGGCCCTGCACTGGTCGGCCGATCACCGCCGTCACCATCGTCATGTGGATGACAACGATAAAGACCCCTACAGCGCGGGGCGTGGCTTCTGGTATTCCCACATCGGCTGGATGTTGCGGGAGCATCAAGGAGATCGCTATGGCGATTACAGCAATGTGCGGGATCTGCAGAACAACCCGGTGGTCGCGTTTCAGCACCGTCACTATCTGACGCTGGCACTGGCGGCCAATCTGGGGCTGCCGCTGCTGCTTGGCCTGTGGCACGGGGATATGCTCGGCATGTTGCTGTTGGCGGGCGTGCTGCGGATGGTGATGACTCACCACACCACCTTCTTCATCAACTCGCTGGCCCATATCTGGGGCAGTCAGCCTTATACCGACCGCAATACCGCTCGCGATAACGGCATCCTGGCTTTTTTAACCTTTGGCGAGGGGTACCACAACTTTCACCACCTGTTCGAGAATGACTACCGCAACGGCATTCACTGGTGGCAGTTCGATCCGACCAAGTGGTTGATCCGGCTCGCCTCCTGGTGTGGTCTGGCGGGGGATCTCAGATCCTCGCCGGAGGAGCGTATCGAACAAGCCCGGCTGCAGATGCAGCTGAAACGGGCACAAGCCAAGTTGCGCAAGCAGGAAGATCGCGAACTGTGGCAGGCGCTGCTGCAGGAGGAGTACGACAAGCTGAGCCAGCAGTTGCAACACTATTACGCCAGTCGCAAGCGGCTGCTGGAGCTGCGCAAACGCAAGGCGCTGGCGCGCTATGACAGCCTCAAGCTGCAACTGGAGTACCGGGCCCTGCGGGACGGCTTCATCGCTGGTAAACGCAACTGGAGTCGTTTGCTGGCAGGTATTGCATGATGCCACCCGGTTATCACAGAGACTAAAAGAGAAGACCGCCTGCTGGCGGTCTTCTCTTTTATGATTCAACTCAAGCTAGTTGGCTTGGCTCTGCTGTTGCTGCAACTGATCCAGTGCCTGTTGCTCCTGCTGGCTAAGACCCAGCTGTTCACAGGCCTGCTCAAAGCTGATCCCCGGATGGCACATCATGATATCCAATAACGGGAGGGCTTAGTTGGCTTGGCTCTGCTGTTGCTGCAACTGATCCAGTGCCTGTTGCTCCTGCTGGCTGAGACCCAGTTGTTCGCAGGCCTGCTCAAAGCTGATCCCCAGATGGCACATCATGATATCGATGGCGGGCAGATAGTTCTTCATAGCTTCTTCCATGGTGATCCTCCAGACCCGTCACTTATGCCCTGAACCACTCGGTGCGGCAATTAGACTTTAGGCTTAGTCTGTCCATTTGATAAGCACCCCTGCCACTGGGGGAGGGAATTTGTTACCCTGCACCATGATAAAAACGGTTGCCGTATGACTGCGAGCAACAGGTGAGGAGCAGGGCATGTTATTGAGTTTCTTGATCATCGCTTCAGGTTGGTGGCACATCCGTGCTGCCTACGGTTCAGACAGCCGCCAGTTCTATATCAGCAAGCCGCTGACCATGTTGCTTATCATCGCGTGGGCGTTCGGCTACCAGAGTTATGACCACGACGGTTCCCACGCCTGGATCCTGCTCGGCCTCTGCCTCTCGCTGGCGGGCGATGTGCTGCTGATGTTGCCAAGTGATCGCTTCATTCAGGGGTTGGCGGCATTTCTTGTCGCGCATCTCTGCTATATCGTCGGTTTTGCCCAAGGACCATTGCTGCTCAATCTGGTGGATGGTTTGCTGCTGTTGCTGATCGCCGGTATGGTATTCGGCCTGCTGTGGGGCAAGCTGGGGGAGATGCGGATCCCGGTCTTCTGCTACATGCTGGTGATCATCGGCATGGCCTGGGTGGCCGCAGGTGCCTGGCACGCCTCTCTCACTGCCGGTTCTGCCGCTGCTCTGGTGGGGGCGCTGATGTTCCTCTTCTCCGACAGCATGCTGGCGCTCGATCGCTTCCGCCGCCCCTTTCCCCACGCCCGCGCCTGGGTGATGAGCAGCTACTTCGCAGCGCAATTCCTGATTGCAGGGTCGCTGGCGGGATAACGTCTTCTGGTTGAGTGCAGGCAACAGATAACGAAAAACGGGCGCTTGCCCGTTTTTCGTTTTATGCCCTGCGGTTTTTCACGCCTCTAGCGGTTCGGCATCTGCTGCCCGTGGGGCGGGGGATTTGAGCAACAGCATCAGGCCGCTGGCGACCAGCAGGAAGATCCCCATGATGTAGAACACCTGGTTGTAGGCCATGATGGCTGCTTCCCGGTTGATGGTGTTGGCCAGCATGGCGTGGGCTTGCTGCTGAGCAATCTCGGGGCCTGAACCCTGCGCCATCATGCTCTGGGCCAGTTGCAGCAGATAGCTCTGCCCCTCGATACTGCTGGCGGCCAGAGTGCTGCCAATCTGCAGCACATGGGTGCGGGTATCGTTGTCGAGCATGGTCGCGATGATGGCGATACCGAACGCACCACCGAGGTTGCGCAGCACGTTGAGCAGAGTCGAGGAGGAGGGGATCTCGTCGTGGCTCAGGCTGGCGGTGGCGACCAGGGAGAGCGGCACCATGATGAAGGGCTGCCCCAGCGCCCGCACGATTAGTGACTGGATCAGCTGCGGCCCGGCGTAGTCGGCACTCATGTTGACGTTCATAAAGCAGCTGACGGCGAAGATCAGGAAGCCGAAACTCACCAGATAGCGCGGGTCTATCTTGTGGGTCAGTTTGGGCACCAGTGGTAGCACCAGCAGTTGCGGCAGCCCCATCCACATCAGGACTTCGCCGATTTCCAGCGCGTTGTAGTTGTGGATCTGGGTCATGTAGAGCGGCAGCACATAGATAGATCCCATCAGCGCCATGCCGAGGATCAGATAGGCGAAGCAGGCCAGCGCGAAGCGCGGGTTGTGCAGCAGCCGCAGATTGACCAGCGGGTGACGGCGGATCAGCTGGCTGATGACAAAGAACACCAACGCCACCGCCGAGATGACCGCCAGTCGCACGATGAAGCTTGAGCCGAACCAGTCCTCCCGGTTGCCCTCTTCCAGTACCACCTCCAGCAAGCCGAGGCCGAGCGCCATGGTGACAATCCCGATGAGGTCTACCCGCTTGATCACGGCCCAGTCCACCGGTTTTTTATCCAGCCCGTGGGCCAGCATGGCCATCACCAGCAATCCTGGCGGCACGTTGAGATAGAAGATGTAGTGCCACGACATCTGCTCGGTGAGCCAGCCGCCGAGGGTCGGGCCGATGGCGGGGGCGAAGGTGGCGCAGAGGCCGAACAGCGCCATGCCGGTGGCCCGCTTCTGTAGCGGCAGCAGGGTGACGATGAGGGAAAAGGCCATCGGGATCAGCGCCCCGCCGGTGAAGCCTTGCAGCGCCCGGAAGACGATCATGCTGGTGAGGTTCCAGCTGAACGAGCAGAGCACGGAGGCAGCGATAAAGGCGCCGGTGGTCCAGAGCAGGTAGCGGCGCACACTCAGTCCCCGGCTCAACCAGCCGCTCAGGGGGATGGCGATCATCTCCGCCACCAGATAGGAGGTGGAGATCCAGGAGCTCTCGCTCAGGGTGGCCGACAGGGCCCCCTGAATATCCTTCAGGGAGGCATTGGTGATCTGGATATCGAGGATGGCCATGAAGGCGCCGATAAGCCCCCCCATGACCGCGATCCAGTTACGACGTGGAATGGGTTCCATCAGTTGGCAGCCACCACGGGATCAGGAGTGCGGGTATCCACGATCACTTCGGTGGAGAGACCCGGCAGCAGCTTGCCTGCCAGCGGGCCCGGCTCGGGGATGCGGATCTTGACCGGTACCCGTTGCACAATTTTGGTGAAGTTGCCGGTGGCATTCTCCGGTGGCAACAGGGCGAACTTGGCGCCGGTGGCCGGGGCCAGGCTGTCGATGATCCCCTCGACCGGTTGATCCGGGTAGGCATCGAGTACCACTTCGACCTTCTGGCCCGGCTGCATATGGGCGAGCTGGGTCTCCTTGAAGTTGGCCTCGACCCACACCTGCTGCAGCGGTACCAGGCTGGCGACCTGCATACCGGACTGGACGTAGAGGCCTTCCCGCAGACTGCGCTTGCCAATTATGCCGTCAGCAGGCGCCCGCAGTTCGGTGTAGCCGAGCTCCAGCTTGGCCTGCTCCAGCTGTGCTTCGCTCAATGCCAGCTTGGCCAGATTCTGTTTACGTTCGGCATCCAGTACCAGCAGTCGCTCACGGGCCGCCTGCAGGGCGGCTTGGGCCTCCCGGGCTTGCGCCTGATTGACCTGCAGGCCGGCACGCACCTCGTCCAGACTGTCTTGCGAGCTGTAGTGGCGCTGGTTGAGCTGACTGATCCGGTTGACCTGCTGGCTGGCGCGCAGCTGTTCGGCATTGGCGGAGGCGACCTTGGCCTCGGCCTGCTGGATCAGGCTCAGTTGTTGGGTGCGGGTGGCGGCCAGATTTTCGGCCGTCGCCTGATTGAGGCGCAGGTCGGCTTCGGCCTCCGCGACCCTGGTTTTGTATTCGCGATCATCGAGACGGGCGATCAGCTGGCCCGCTTTGACCGGTTGGTTGTCGGTGACCAGCACTTCGCGGATATAACCGGGTAGCTTGGAGCTGATCCCGGTCACTTCACTTTGCAGATAGGCGTTGTCGGTGCTTTCAAAATAGCGGCCGTGAAGATACCAGTAACCGGCGAACAGCAGACCGAGCAGCGCCAATATCATGGCTGCCAGCAGGGGAATTTTTTTGTGTTGACTCATTTTTGTGATTCCTGAACTTAAGGGGCGCAGGCTAACACTGGTCAACTGTTTCGATTAGTATTGGTTCACGAGATATACAGTTTCACTGGTGCAACAATGGATCTCAATGCCGCGTTAATTCTGGTGCGTATCGTCGACAAGGGCTCGTTTACGGGGGCTGCCCGCGAGCTGGGGATGACCAAGGCGATGGTCAGCCGCCGCATCGCCGAGCTTGAACAGCGGCTCGGAGTGCGTCTGCTCTATCGCTCCACTCGTCAGCTCACTTTGACCGAGGAGGGGGAGAAGTACTACCTGCACTGCAGCAAGGCGGTCGATGCCCTGACCGAAGCCGAGCTGATGCTGAGCGCCAGCCAGCAGGAGGTGACCGGTACCCTCAAACTGGCGGTGCCCATCGAGACGGGGCAACTGGTGGTCGGGCGCTTGGTCGCCAAGTTTTTGCAGGCCTATCCCGCCCTGCAGGTGGAGCTGGAGCTGACCAACCGGGTGGTGGATCCCATCAGCGAAGGGCTGGATGCGGTGGTGCGGATTGGCGACATGAGCGACTCCAATCTGGCGGCGCGCCGACTCTGGAGCACCGGGAGGCTGCTCTGTGCCAGCCCGGACTATCTGGCCCGCAGCCCGGTCATCGAGCGGCCGGAGGATCTGGCCAACCACGAGCGGGTGACGGTGAGCAGCGGGTTTCTCGCCTCTCACTGGTGCTTCGAGCTGGATGGCAAAGAGGTGCTGGTTGACCCCCCATCCCGTTTTCGGGTCAATAATATTACCTGTGCCCGGGAGGCTGCGAAGGCGGGGCTGGGGTTGGCTTCGTTACCCGCTATGCTCTGTCAGGATGAGCTTGCCAGCGGCGAGCTGGTGATCCTGCTGCCAGAGTGGCAGCAACCCAGGGTGCCGATTTATTTGCTGTTTCCGGAGCGGCAACTGATGCCGCGCAAGTTGCGGGCATTCATCGATTTCATGATTGAGAACGGCGCCGAGTTTGGCATCGACAAGCTGTTGTAAGGGGGAGCTATGGATAACTGGATCAATCTCTATCGCGCCTCACACACCCTGGAGGCGCACGCGTTGAAAGGGGCGCTGGAGGCGGAAGGGGTGCTGGTGCGCCTCAATGGCGAGGGGCTGTCAGGCGCCCTTGGCGAGCTGCCGGTCGATATGTTGCAGGTGACCCTGATGGTGCGGGCCGAGGATCGCAGCAAGGCAGGACGGGTCATCGAGCGTTACCAGCAGCGTCAGGGTAACGGCTGGCTGTGCGGCCAGTGTGGGGAGGAGAACGGCGCCAACTTCGACGTCTGCTGGCGCTGTCATCACGATCCCCACGACAGCTGATCTTTCTTCCGCTAGCGCGGCGGGAACTCGATATCTTCCCCTGCGCTGGCATCGTGATAGGTCGCCAGATCCAGCTCGTTTTCGCTGCGGGCGATCAGCACCGACACCAGAATATCCCCCGAAACATTGACCGTGGTGCGCGCCATGTCGAGGATCCTGTCAATGCCTGCAATCAGTGCCACCCCTTCCAGCGGCAAGCCCACCGCCGTCAGGGTCAGGGTCAGCAGCATCAACCCGGTGCCCGGGGTGCCTGCGGTGCCGATACTGGCCAGGGTGGCGATGCTGATGATGGTCAGGTAATCGACCATGTGCAGATCCACCCCGAATGCCTGAGCCACGAACAGCGCAGTCACTCCCTGATAGAGGGCTGTGCCATCCATGTTGATGGTGGCGCCGATGGGCAGCACCTTGGCGGTGATGGCGGGGGATACTCCCAGCCGCTTCTCGGCGCAGGCCAGACTGATGGGCAGGGTGGAGTTGCTGGAACTGCTGGTGAAGGCCACCGCCTGTGCATCAACGATGCTCTTGAAGTAGTGCAGCGGATTGAGCCGTGCCAGCAGGAGCAGCAGGGTGCTGTAGACCCCGAGCACGTGCAGCAGACAGCCGAGGTAGACGGCGCCGATCACCTTGAGCAGCGGCAGTAGCAGGTCGAGACCGTACTTGCCTGTCATCCAGGCCATCAGGGCGCAGACACCGTAAGGGGCGAGTGCCATCACCATCTGGGTCAGCTTGAACATCCCCTCGGCCAGCGAGGTGAAGAAGAGGATGGCGGGACGGCCACGGCGACCGCTGGCATTGAGGGCGACCGCCAGCGCCACCGCAAAGACGATCACTTGCAGGATCTTGCCATCCACCATCGCCTGTACCGGATTGCTCGGTACCAGATGGCTCAGCACGCTGGCCAGGGTGGGTGGTTCCGACATGCCGATCCGCTCATAGGGGCCCATGTCGGCACCCATGCCGGGTTCCAGCAGCCAGCCCATCATCAGGCCGATGCAGATGGCGATGGCGGTCGAGCAGAAGTAGAGGCAGATCGCCTTGCTGCCGATGCGATCGAGGGCCTTGCCCTTGAGCAGCGAGGTGAGACCGGCGATGACCGAGCAGAAAATGAGGGGCACCATCAGCATCTGGATGGTGTTGACGAACAGGACGCCAAGGGGCTTGAGCAGCAGGGCTTGCTCTTCAAAGCCGACGCCCAGACCCACCCCTGTCAGCATGCCGATCAGGGTCTTGAGCCAGAGTGGTCGGCGGGTCCAGATCTGCCAGGGCTTGAGAGCCTCTCCATGGAACAGCATGACGCCAATATCCTTATACATTGTCTGCGATGGCCAAAAAGGGGCGCCAGTGTAGCGATCCCTGACGCGGGTTGCCACATTATCGACAAAGCGGTGGCGGTGACCACTCCCTTGACCAGGTAATGCGCAATTTATTGGCCTATATCAAGATCCCTCCGGGTGGGGAGATATTTAATTGGCATTAAATATGTTCATTATTGAGGTGAGAGATGTCGCAATCGGTTCATGGTCATGAGGTGATGGAAATGATGTTGGCGCAAGGGGGGCAATTTACCCGTGCCAGCCTGAAACAGGCGATGGCAGAGCGGTTCGGTGCCGAGGCACGTTTTCATACCTGCAGCGCCAGCAAGATGGATGCAGAAGCGCTGATCGACTTTCTGGCCGCCCGCGGCAAATTCATCGACTCGGCCGAGGGTTTCCAGACCCGCGCCGACAAGATCTGCAACCACGGTTAATCCCGCTGCGAGCGCATCATGGCGCTCGCTCAATTCTTCGCCCTTTGCTATATTTCGCCCCCTCTATTTTCCCTATTCAGGGCGTAGCCCGGGCGTTGTATGGATACTTTCTCTGCCGCAGTCATGCTGTTTCTGATCATGGACCCGCTGGGCAACCTGCCAGTCTTCCTCTCTATCCTGCGTCATATCGATCCCAAGCGACGTCGCAAGGTGATGGTGCGCGAGCTGCTCTTCTCGCTGGCCATCATGATGCTGTTCTTGTTCGTCGGTCAGCAGATCCTCGGCTTCCTCAACCTGCGGCAGGAGGCTGTCAGCATTGCGGGGGGTATCATCCTGTTCCTGATCGCCATCAAGATGATCTTCCCGAGTGAGGGGGGCGTGACCGGGCTGGCGGCGGGCGAGGAGCCCTTCCTGGTGCCGATGGCGATCCCGATGATCGCCGGTCCGTCGATCCTCGCATCGTTGATGCTGCTGGCCAATCAGGAGCCAGCCCGAATGGTGGACTGGTCGCTGGCGCTCTTTATGGCCTGGGCCGCCAGCGCGGTGATCCTGATGTTCTACGAGGTATTCAACAAGCTGCTGGGTGAGCGGGGACTCACTGCGGTGGAGCGGCTGATGGGCATGCTGCTGGTGATGATCTCGGTCCAGATGCTGCTGGACGGGGTGCATCACTATCTGGCGGTGACCGGCCAGGGCTGAGTGGTTTACATGTTGAAGTGAATGAAACGGGGCTACGCAGAGCCCCGTTCTTTTTTGCTGTCGAGAGGGCGTGCCGTCACCCGTGAGTGGTCGCTGCAGGTTCCAGTTTGCTCATGATGAGGGACAGCAGCAGCTCCCGCAGCCAGCGGTGGCCCGGATCCTCGCTGTGACGCTGATGCCAGATGAGCAGATGGGAGATGCTGTCCAACCCGATGGGCAGCGGCAACTGCAACAGCGGATAGACCTGGGTGGCGTGGCGGGCGTAGAGCCGAGAGAGCGTCACTATCATGTCGGAGTGCATCCCCATCCGCAGCGCCGCCTCGAAGGAGGGTACGGTTGCCTCGATACGCCGGTAGAGATCCTGCTCTGCCAGCTTGTGATCCAGCATCCAGCGGTCCCGCCCCTCGCAGTAAGTCTGCACATGGGGATAACTGAGGTAGTGCTCCAGATTCCAGTTGGGCTCTCGCAGCGCGGGGTGGTGCTGCTGCACCAGACAGGTGAGATCATCGACCGCCAGCACTCGCTGACAGATGCTGTCGGGCAGGGTATCGAGCCGATAATCGGAGCTGATGCAGTTCTCTCGCACCGCGAAGGCGATGTCCACCTGTCCCTGACTCATCTCGGTCAGACTGTTCTCGGTCCACTCCTCGTAACGCAAGCGGATCCTTGGTGCCTGCCGCTTCAGCTCGCTCAGGTAGAGCGGGGCAAACAGGGTAAAGGCGCTGTCCATGCTGGCGATGACGAATTCCCGCTCCGAGCTGGCGGGGTCGAACTCGGGCGGCTGGATCAGGTTGTCCAGCGACAACAGGATGGGTTGCAACTGTTGTTGCAGCGCAAGGGCGCGGCCGGTGGGTTCCAGCCCGTAGGCAGAGCGGATGAAGAGGGGATCATTGAAGGTATCGCGCAGACGGCCGAGGGCTTTGCTGACCGCGGACTGGCTCAGATGAAGGCGGCGTGCGGCCTTGCTGCCGTTGCGCTCTTCCAGCAGTACCTGCAGGATAATCAGCAAATTGAGGTCGATGCGACCCAGTTGTTCCAGCAGCATGATATGAATCCTATTCAATTCTAAGATGAATTTATACCATTTGTTTTCATATCTTGGCGATCTTATCCTCGAATAGTCTCAGGTTCGCATGAACCACTGGTACAGGATGTAGCGGTTGAGGGGACATGTAGCACAATCAATATGGCGACCTCAGGGTCGCCCTATTTTTTGGCTATGATTTATTTGCTCACTTGCACCTGCCTTGATTTTGCCCAACAATCCCTGCGCTCTATTTTGATACAAGTAACAGATATCTCTTTGTGAGGGAGTATCCCTATGGGACTCGGTGGAATTCATATCTGGCATATGCTGATCCTCTTGCTGGTCGTTGTGCTGGTCTTCGGCAGTAAGCGTCTTGCCAGTGCAGGTGAGGATCTGGGTACCGCCATCAAAGATTTTCGCAAGGCGATGCGTGACGACGCAAATCATCCGAAATAAGCAGTAGGAGTAGAAAATGTCTGTAGACGAGAAAGTTGAACTGAACGAAACCTGTGACAGCTGTGGCTGTTTTGCCGAGATTGGCACCATCATCGGCGAAGGCGACGATGTGATGGATCTGGTTATTGAAGCCGCTGCCGAGGCGGATGCCCGCGCCAAGCTGGCTGCCTATGAAGCACTGGCCAAACAGGTCACTGCCGAAGCTCAAGTGAGCAGCGAACTGACCCAGGGCGCCAACGGCGTGATCCTGAAAGCCCGCCTGCAATTCACCTGCACCGCCGAAAAACTGATTTTCGAAATGCGGGCCCGCTCTATCTGAGTTGTCTGATAACGCGGCAGGTTTGCCTGCCGTGTTGACCCTTCTGCTGTGGGTCGGCGTTCTATAGTTACTCTATCCCACAGACGTTTTTGCCCGGCGCGAGTCGGCCAACAGAAGGCGTAAACATCATGACGCAGCGATGGATCTCTGCTCCCAATCCCACCCTCTATCGTGATCGGTGCTGCCAACAGGCTGCAGGTGTGACTTCAGCACAGGGGCAGCCATCGTGATGCGACGCTGGATCTGGGCTCTGCTGGCCCTCTGCTGTTTTCCCCTGCTGGCGGCTGAACTCAAGCCACAGCGTCTGCCCCAACCCGGGGACCTTGAAAGCATTCTGCAAAAGCGCGAACTCAGGGCTCTGGTGGTCTATGAGCGCGGCTTCTATTTTCTCGATCGCGGCGCCCAGTACGGCATTCTGGTCAACCAGCTGCAAGGGTTCGAGCGCTGGCTGAACAAGACCTATCTCGCCAAAGAGAAGGTCAAACTCAAGGTGGTCTACATCCCGGTGCGGCAGGACAAGCTGCTGGACTATCTGACCGAGGGGCGTGGCGATCTGGTGGCGGCGACCATGACGGTGACCCCGACCCGGCGTGAACAGGTGGCCTTCTCCCGGCCGCTCATTTCATCCATAGAGGAGTGGGTGGTGAGCCAGCAGAGCCTACCCGCCTTCAGCCGTATTACCCAGCTTTCCGGCAGGCGGGTCTGGGTGCGCGCCAGCTCCAGCTACTACGAGAGTCTGCGCCAGCTCAACTGGTTGTTTCGCGAGCTGGGGCTGCCCCCTGTCTATATCGAAACGGTGCCCGAATACCTGCAGGATGGCGATCTGCTGGAGATGGTGGCCGCTGGCATTATTCCCCTGACGGTGACCGACAGCTACAAGGGACGGATCTGGCTGGGTGGCATGATCTCCGGCCTCAAGGCTCACAAGTTGATCCCCCTGCGCAACAACGGCACCAGTGCCTGGGCGCTGCGCAAGAACAGCCCCGAGCTGCTCAAGGCGGTCAATGGCTATCTGGCGAGTGTCAGCCGCAACAGCCTTTACAGCGACATGACCCTGCGCCGGCTGCTGGTTCGCAGCGATCAGATGAGCAATATCCTGGCGCCGGATCCTATGGGGCGCCTCGCGACCATTCGCAAGGTGCTGGAGAAGTACGCCAATCAATACGATCTCGACTGGTTGATGCTGGCGGCGCTTGGCTACAAGGAGTCCGGCCTCAATCCCAAGGCACGCTCGCCCAAGGGGGCCGTGGGCCTCATGCAGTTGCTGCCCAGCACAGGGCGGGAGGTCGGCATCAACGGCGCCAGACTCACCACGCTGGAGGGAAATGTGGAGGCAGCCTGCCGCTACATGCGGTTGATCCTCGATACCTACTTCAATGATCCCAAGCTGGATCGGCTCAACCGCCACCTGTTTGCCCTCGCCGCCTACAACGCCGGGCCAAACCGGGTGCAGGCGCTGCGAGGCAAGGCGGAGAAGCTGGGGCTCGATCCCAACGTCTGGTTCGGCAACGTGGATCAGCTGGTGGCCAACGAAGTCGGACAGGGGCCGATCAACTATGTCGGCACCATCTACAAGTACTACGTAGCCTATCGTTTCAGCCTGCCCCAGATCGAGGGCAAGGCTGCCGCTATCGAAGCGGCTCAGCCCTGAGCCGGTTGACCGGCAAGGTCGCCTGCACGGTCGGCAATTGCCAGCCACCGTCCCTGTGTTGCAGGAACCAGTGGGCGGGGCCGGTGGCCGGGATGAGATCTGGCTGGCTGAGCTGGCCCAGATAGCGCAACATCGGGGTATCATGCAGTTCCATCAGCAACTCCTTTTGAGTATGTGAGAGGCTCGCCAGCGTTATGACACCCGGCCATGACAGCAGGATGACACCATGATCCCCGGATCCTTTGCCCTGATCGACGATCCCCTGCTGGCGCTCAAGGTGCGCTGCCACTGGATCCGCCATGCCCGCGAGCGGATCCAGGCGCAGTACTACAGCTGGGAGGAGGACAGTAGCGGCAAGTTGCTGCTGAGCGAGCTGCTCCACGCTGCCCGGCGTGGTGTCAAGGTGCAGCTGCTGGTGGATGATCTCTATGCCGGTGACAACCGCTTTCTGGAGATGGTGGCTCACTACCCGGGGATCGAGGTGCGGCTATTCAACCCCTTCTGGCTGCGTGGCTGGCGCCCGCTGGCACTGCTGCTGGAGGGACTGCTCAGCTTTCGCCGCATCAACCACCGGATGCACAACAAGCTGCTGCTGGTGGATGGCAAGCTGGCGCTGATCGGCGGGCGCAACATAGGCGATCGTTACTTCGGTCTGGATCCGCAAGCCCCCTTTGTGGATCTCGATCTCGCCTGTCAGGGGGGCCTGTGTCAGCAGATGGAGCAGGGGTTCGAGCAGTTCTGGCACAGCCGCTGGAGTCATCCCATCCGCCATCTGCTGCGCCGCGAGCTGCTGCCCGCCGAAATAGAGGTGGTCAACGACTTCCTGTTCACCATGACGGATCCGGCGGTGGCGACGGTCTACGATCTGCCTGCGGCGCTGTTTGACGAGAGCGATTTGCCGCTGCAGTGGCATGAAGGGCGGGCCGAGGTGTGGTTCGACCATCCCGGCAAGGGGCTTATCTCCCGCCCCACCACTGCCCGCCAGCTTTGGCGCCAGCTGGCTGACAATCCCGGCTCGCTGGGGTTGGTGACCCCTTACCTCATCCTTACTCGCGGGTTTCGGCACCGTCTGGCGCGGCTGCGCCAGCAGGGGGTCGCCATCGACATTCTCACCAACTCGCTGGCCAGCACCGATGTGCCACTGGTCTATGGCGCCTACCAACGTTATCTCGGCTGGTTGCTGCGGCGCGGGATCCGTGTTGCCGAGTTTGACCACGGCCACGGCAGCCTGCACGCCAAGCTGATCCTGCTGGGGGAGGAGCGGGCGCTGTTTGGCAGCCTCAACCTCGATCCCCGCTCGCTGTTTCTCAATACCGAACTGATGCTGCATCTGCACTGCCCGCTGATCTGCGAGGCGCTGCGAATGTGGCTGGCTCGCTGGCAGGAGCAGGCGGGTGGATTGCCGCGCAAACCCGAAGGGTGGTCAAGGCGACTGATAGCACGCCTGAGTGACTGGTTGCCCCTGCGCCGTTGGCTGTGAGGCGGCCATTTTTTGTGCGAGATCTCGCAAAGCCTTGTAAGCCATTGCTGATACCCTTTGCGGGTGAATAACCATGCATGAATCTATCTTGCTGTTTTATAACAATTTAGTGGTGATGATAAGGCTGTTTTTTGTACTCTGATGTGAATGGAATTAGCATAAAAACGTTTTTTATTTTGTTTTTATGCGTAATATTTCAGTTGCAAGGACAAACACGGTGGCTTGTCTGCCGTGTGGATGAAGGTTGTAACGGGTAGCTGGTCGGTTGCATTGCTGCAATTGGCGCGCACTTCAGATGGGTCGCGAACTATCGGAAAGTGAAACAGAGACCCGGCGTGGCCGGACTCCAATATGGAACATGCTATTTGCGAGGGGGTGACATGGACATGTCACCCCACTTTTTTGGCCGCTCGCCACCGTTTATCTTTTTCCATGATTGTTGCTCATCGCAAGAGCCGCAGAGGGCAAGGCAATAACAAGGCAATAACAAGGCAATAAAAAGAGGGCCGCAATAGCGGCCCTCTGTCTCATCTGCCCGGTGGATTAACCGGCCTTGACGCTGCGGCGACGCTGCAGCCAGACGATCGCCCCGAACAGCAGGAAGCCCGGGATCCACATCCACTCCTTGGTCCAGCGCTCGGTCGGCGCCTTGACGGTGAGGATCTCCTGATCGAACTCCAGTCCCATGGTGGCGGCCGGGCTGCCAAAGGCGACGTTGTCGATCAGCGTCTTGCCATCCTGCTCATAGAGGCTCAGCCCCAGATTGGCCAGCCGCTCCTCGCCATTTGCTCCATCCGGTACGGCGACCAGCAGGGTGAACTTGCGTGGCTTGCCCACTGCATCTTCACCGAGGATCCGCAGCCGCAGGGTGCTCTCCGCCTCCACTTCACCCATGGTTTGGGCCAGCTGGGCAGGCGGGGTCTCGCGATAGGGGTCGTGCACCATGTCCATCCAGAAACCCGGGCGGAACAGGGTAAAGGCGACCAGTAACAGCAGCACGCTCTCGTACCAGCGGCTCTTCACCAGGAACCAGCCCTGGGTGGCGGCGGCGAAGATCAGCATGGCGATGGTCGCCACGATGAAGATCAGCACGCCGTGGGCGAAGTCCACGTCGATCAGCAGCAGATCGGTGTTGAAGATAAACAGGAACGGCAGCGCTGCGGTACGCAGGCTGTAGTAGAACGCGGTGATCCCGGTCTTGATGGGATCGCCCTTGGAGACGGCCGCTGCCGCGAAGGAAGCCAGTCCCACCGGCGGCGTCACATCCGCCATGATGCCGAAGTAGAAGACGAACAGGTGCACCGCGATAAGCGGCACGATCAGCCCGTTTTGCTGCCCCAGCGTCACTACCACCGGTGCCAGCAGGCTGGATACGACGATGTAGTTGGCAGTGGTGGGCAGCCCCATGCCAAGGATCAGGCTCAGCAGAGCGGTCAGCAGCAGCATCAGCAGCAGGTTACCCATGGAGAGGAACTCCACCAGATCCGCCAGCACCAGACCGACCCCGGTCTGGGAGACCGCACCCACGATAATCCCCGCGGTGGCAGTGGCAATGCCGATACCGATCATGTTGCGGGCACCGGCGACCAGCCCTTCCCGCAGATCCACCACGCCGTCAGCGACGGTGCCGTAGTCGTGCTTGCCGTCCTTGCGCAGCCAGTTGAGCAGCGGGCGCTGGGTCAGCAGGATGATCACCAGCATCACGGTACCCCAGAAGGCCGACAGCCCCGGCGAGAGGCGTTCCACCATCAGGCACCATACCAGTACCACCACCGGCAGCAGGAAGTGCAGGCCGGAGAGCAGCACGGCGCGGGTGTTGGGCAGCTCGGTGAGCGGCTTGTCGGGATCTTCGGCAGGCAGCGGTTCATTGCTGGCGGCGATCTTCAACAGGGCCACATAGGTGGCAGCCAGCAGTACCGAGATCCCCGGCAGGGCGTAGTCACCCAGTGCAGGTTTGAGCCAGCCGAGGCCATAGTAGACCGCCAGCGACAGGCCGCTGATGAGGGCCGCGCCAAAGGCAAAACCGGTCAGGCGACGCAGCCAGGGTTTGGGTTGATGGTTGCCGATGGGCTGCATGCCCAGTTTCAGGGCCTCCAGATGGACGATGTAGAGCAGCGCTATGTAGGAGATGGCGGCAGGCAGGAAGGCGTGCTTGATGATCTCCACATAGGGGATACCCACGTATTCGACCATCAGGAAAGCCGCAGCCCCCATCACTGGCGGCATGATCTGGCCGTTGACCGAGGAGGCCACTTCGACCGCCCCCGCTTTCTCTGAACTGAAGCCCACCTTCTTCATCATCGGGATGGTGAAGGTGCCGGTGGTCACCACGTTGGCAATCGACGAGCCGGAGATCAGGCCGGTCAGGCCGGAGGCGACCACTGCCGCCTTGGCCGGGCCGCCGCGCAGGTGACCGAGCAGGCTGAAGGCGAGCTGGATAAAGTAGTGACCGGCACCGGCCCGCTCCAGCAGGGCGCCGAACAGCACGAACAGAAACACGAAGCTGGTGGAGACGCCAAGGGCGATGCCGAACACCCCTTCGGTGGTGATCCACTGGTGGTTGGCCAGCGCGGTAAAGCCTACCCCGCGATGTGCCAGCAGTCCCGGCATCCAGGGGCCCGCCAGGCTGTAGATCAGAAAGACGATAGCGATGACCGCCAGTGCCGGCCCCAGGGCGCGGCGCGCCGCTTCCAGCAGCAGCGGAATGCCGATGCAGGCGGTCACCAGATCGGCGGTGGTGAGGGTGCCGGGACGCAGCGCCAGTGCTTCATACATTACGAACAGGTAAGAGGCGGCGCCAGCAGCGATCAGACCGAGGGCGATATCACCGAGGGGAACCCGATCCCGCGGCGAGGAGCGAAATGCTGGGAACACCAGAAAAGCGAGCAACAGGGCAAAGGTGAGGTGAATGGAGCGGGTTTCGGTGTCATTGAGTACGCCAAAACCCACCATGAAGGGGAGTGGCGAGGCGATCCAGAGCTGGAACAGCGACCAGGCCAGCGCCAGCGCTGTGATGAGCCAGCCCATGATGCCCAGCGGCAGGCGAGCGCCCACATCCTGGGCGATCAGTTCCTCGGTAGAGAGTTGTTTATCTTGCATAGGGATAACTTGTGCCAACGAGTACAACAAGAGCGACACCCGCCCCCGCAATCAGGCGGCAGACGGGTGTCGAAGAGAGTGACAAAGGCCCCGGGGCCTTCAATCAGAGCCAGCCGCGCTCTTTGTAGTAGCGGGCAGCCCCTTCATGCAGCGGTGCAGAGAGACCCACCTTGATCATGTCGGCCTCTTTCAGGTCGGCAAAGGCAGGGTGCAGGCGCTTGAAGCGATCCAGGTTGTCGAACACCGACTTGACCAGCTGATAGACCACTTCCGGATCGGTTTTGGCGCTGGTGGAGAGCACCGCTTTGCCACCGATGGAGGGGGTCGGCTTGTCGCTGCCCTTGTAGATGCCGCCCGGGATCTCGGCCTTGCTGTAGTAGCTCTTCTCGGCCAGCAGCTTGTCGATGTCGGCGCCGGCCACAGGTACCAGTACTGCATCTGTGGTGGTGGAAGCTTCCTGAATGGCGCCGTTCGGGTGACCGACGAAGTAGCTCATGGCGTCGATGTTGTTGTCACCGAGGGCGGAGGCCTGTTCGGCCGGCTTCAGCTCGGAGACCAGACCGAAGTCACCCTTCTTCCAGCCTTTGACCGCCATGATCTCTTCCATGGTGTCACGCTGGCCGGAGCCCGGGTTGCCGATGTTGACGCGCTTGCCCTTCAGATCGTCGAAGCTGGCGATCTTGGCATCGCGGCGAGCCAGGATGGTGAACACCTCGCTCTGCAGGGAGAAGACGGCGCGCATATCGTCCATGGCCCCTTCGGCCTGGAACGGTGGCAGCCCCTTCATCGCCTTGAACTGGTGGTCGGATTGCATGATGCCGAAGTTGAATTCACCGCTGCGGATGCCGTTGACGTTGGCAACACCACCGCCACTGGCCGGGGCGTTGCACTTGATCTGGTGATCGGCGGCGCCGCGATTGAGGAAGCGGCAGATGGACTGGCCAGCGACATAGTAGACGCCGGTCTGACCGCCGGTGCCTATGGTCACGAAGCGCTCCTGCGCTTGTACCGGACCACCGAATGAAACACCGACCAGAGCCGCCGACAGGGCGCATGCCAAAGTTAATCCTTTCATTTTTTCTCCCTTTTCTTTGATTTTGTTTATCCGATCCCCGGATAAATTGATGGCAGTCCCGTTCTGCGCCGGGCTTGCCCGCTCTTCTCGTTGCGCGAAAGCGGGGGAGTTGATCACCCCCTTTCCGGCAGTCACCCTCATCCTGTGGTGAGGCTACCGACCTCCTGTCGGTCGAAGATAAATTGGCCCCTGAGGGGCCAAATAAAAAGTTGCAAGCACTCCGATTAAGCACATTCACCCAACATAAATCAAACGAAATGGCAAAATAGCGGAGTTAAATCTTGAGAAACATGACCTCGATCATTCATTTTCTTGCCGAAGATTAATTTGATATGGAGGGAAATGGAAGAGGGAAAAACTACGAGAGGATTCTTATGCGGCCCTTGAATGACAAGGGCCGAGGTCATAATGGATCAGTTGGTCGGGGTGGCCAGATCCAGGATAAAAGCGTATTCCAGCGCGATATCCTCGTAGGCTTTGAAGCGGCCCGACTTGCCGCCGTGGCCGGCATCCATGTCGGTGTTCAGTAACAACTTGTTATCATCCGTCTTCAGTTCGCGCAGCTTGGCGACCCACTTGGCGGGCTCCCAATACTGCACTTGCGAGTCGTGCAGTCCGGTGGTGACCAGCAGGTTGGGGTAGGCTTGCGCCTTCACCTGATCGTAGGGGCTGTAGCTCTTCATGTAGTCGTAGTAGCGCTTCTGGTTCGGGTTGCCCCACTCGTCATACTCTCCGGTGGTGAGGGGGATCGACTCGTCCAGCATGGTGGTGACCACATCGACGAACGGCACCTGCGCTACCACGCCGCGATAGAGTTCGGGCGCCTGATTGATGACGGCCCCCATCAGCAGACCACCGGCGCTGCCGCCCATGGCGTAGACCTGATCTTTGGCACCGTAGCCTTGCTCAACCAGCGCCTTGGTGACATCGATAAAGTCATTGAAGGTGTTCTGCTTTTTCAGCAGTTTGCCATCTTCGTACCAGTGACGGCCCAGCTCTTCACCACCCCGGATATGGGCGATGGCGTAGACGAAGCCGCGATCGAGCAGGCTCAGGCGCGAGCTGCTGAAGTCGGGATCCATGCTGGCGCCGTAGGAGCCGTAGCCATAGACCAGCAACGGATTCTTGGGCGCATCGGCCTGCTCTTTCTTGAACTTGTCCTTGCGATAGACCAGCGACACCGGCACCGATACGCCGTCGCGGGCGGTCACCCAGAGCCGCTCGCTGGCGTACTGGTCGGCCTTGAAGCCTGCCACCGGCTGCTGCTTGAGCAGGGTGCGCTTGCCGCTCGCCATATCCAGCTCATAGGTAGAGGCGGGGGTGGTCATGGAGGAGTAGCCATAGCGCAGGGCACTGGTATCCGGCTCCGGGTTGTAGGCGAGCCAGGTGACATAGGCGGGATCATCGAAGGCGATCTCCTTCTCGTCACCGCTCTGCCAGTTGATCTGGCGCAGTCGGGTCAGCCCCTTGTTGCGCTCTTCCAGTACCAGCCAATCCTTGAACAGGGCGTAGCTCTCCAGCAGCACATCCGGATTGGGGGCGATCACCGCCTTCCAGCGATCGACCGGGCTCTCTTTGGTCTCGTAGAGGCCGAAGTTCTTGCCGTCCTTGTTGGAGCGCACATAGAAGCGGCCGCGGTAGTGATCCAGGCTGTATTCGTGATCCACCTGACGGGGCAGGAACAGGCGGGGCGCGTGCTCCGGCTGGTTGGCATCGATCAGCCGAGCTTCGCCGGTGGTGGTGCTGGAGAGGGCGATGACGATGAAATCTTCCGAGGTGGTGGCGTAGAGGCTGATGTAGAAGGAGTCATCCTTCTCTTCATAGACCAGCTTGTCCGTGGCCGGATCCGTCCCGAGCGTGTGGCGATAGACCTGATAGGGCAGTAGGGTCTGCGGGTGCTTGCGCACATAGAAGACGGTCTTGTTGTCGTTGGCCCACACCAGATTGCCGGAGGTATTTTCCAGTTTGTCGGTGGCCCACTGGCCGCTCTCCAGATCGAGGAACTGGATCTGGTACTGACGGCGGGAGAGGAAATCTTCCGCCACCGCCAGCCAGCGGTTGTTGCGGCTCACCTCAAGGGCGCCGAGGGCATAGAACTCGTGCCCTTCAGCCCGCAGGTTGCTGTCGAGCAGCAGACTCGCCTGCTCTTCACCGAGCTTGGTGCGCGAGTAGATCCCGTACTCCTTGCCCGGCTCATAGCGGGTCTGGTAGCGGTAGCCGTTCTTCACATAGGGTACCGACTCATCCTGCTGGGGGATGCGGGCGACCATCTCTTTGTAAAGCTGTTCGCGCAGGGGCTGGGTCGGCTTGAGCATGGCCTCGGTATAGGCGTTCTCGGCCTTGAGATAGTCCAATACCTCGGGCTTCTGCCGCTCGTCGTCACGCAGCCAGTAGTAGTTGTCGATGCGGGTATCCCCGTGTTTTTTCAGAGTGCGGGGATGTTTGGCGGCCACGGGCGGCTGGATTGGATGTTCGCTTGTCAGCATGGCGGGCTCTTCATTGGCATAAGTGGGGGGGAGAACTGTCAGAAAGGCTAGCAGCAGAACTCCTCGGGAAAAGGTAAACATGTCGCATCCTTGGCGCTGGAAAGGGTTGGTAGACCTGAGCATCGGCTCCATGAATTGGCGTTAAATCTGCCCCTTGTTGCCGGTGGTTGCAAGCAATCCCTTGTTATTGCAGGAAATGTAATCAAAAAAAGCCGCTATCTCGTGATAGCGGCCCTCTTTCTGGCCATGAGCGGCAAGAGTCCGCTCAGGTGTGCCTCACATGATATGGGAGTGCCCTCTCATGGCCAGTTTTCGTCAGCCGGGGTAGCTCGACCAGCGGTTGGTCGCGCCCTCGTTGCTGATACTCAGTACCTCATAGGGATGGCCCGGAATATCCATGCCCGGCGCACTCTGGGGCATGCCCGGAATGGTCAGGCCACGGATCGCCGGTTTTTCCCTGAGCAGCTTTTGTACATCGGCGGCCGGTACATGCCCCTCGATCACATAGCCATTTACGATACCGGTATGGCAAGAGGCCAGTTCCGGCGCGATACCGTATTGCTGCTTCACTGCGCCGAGCTGTTCGGTTTCGATGACCTCCAGTTCGAAGCCATTCTGCTCCATGTGCTCGTTCCAGCTTTGGCAGCAGCCACAATATTTGGATTTGTAGACGGTCATCTTCTCGGCCGCGAGAGCCGAAAAGCTGACGGTACCGGCCAGCATGGCCAGTAACAGGGGTTTGTACATCACTCACCTCAGATTGAAAGAAAAGATGCCCGATACGGGATGCGTTTCAGATCTGGGTGCGTGGGGGACGTTCGAGCCGCTCGCACGGAGCGTCCGGCATATAGAGAGAGGGGGAGGCGAAGTCGGGGGTATCCGGTTCCAGTACGGCGACCGTCAGGCTGTCGCTGCCTACCAGCGTCATCGAGAGGGCGGTGGTAAAGCTGCCGCAGGGCATCGCTTTTTCCAGGGTACGCTCGCTCTGGCTGCAGTGGGTGGTCAGGGTACAGAGGTCGGTTGCGGCCCGGCTGCCAAACGACATCAACACCAGCACCAGACTCCACAAGGGGAGCCAGCGACGGGCGTGAGCGAGTTGGCGACGGGTGAGAACCATGGAATGACTCGGAAAAAACAAGGGGCACATGGTAACCCTGTGCCCCGGGGGAGGGTCAAGCCCTCCCCATAGTGTCAGTCAGCCAGGATTAAGGTTGCTGACGGGTCGCCGCCAGCACGATCTCGCGCACGCAGACATTGGCAGGCTGGTTCCAGGCGTAGAGCACGGCATCGGCGATCACTTCCGGCGCAATGACGCCGCCCATCTGATCTTTCCAGTCGTGGTAACCGGCCTTGATGCTCTCGTCAGTGGTATGGCTGAGCAGCTCGGTCTCGACCGCACCCGGGGCAATGGTCACCATTCGCACGCCGACATCGGCCACCTCTTCCCGGATGTTTTCGGTCAGGGCGTGCACGGCGAACTTGGTGGCGCAGTAGGCAGCATGGTTCGGGAAGGTCTTGCGACCGGCGATGGAGCTGATGTTGATGATGGTGCCGCTGCGGCGCTCCTTCATGCCTGCCAGCACTGCGTGGACGCCGTTCAGCACCCCCATCACGTTGATGTTGAGCATCTGCTGCCACTCGGCGGGATCCTGCACATCGGCCTGACCCAGCAGCATGACACCGGCGTTGTTGACCATGCAGCCGACCGGGCCAAATTTGGCTTCTGCCTGCTGGACGGCGGCTTTCATGGCGGCGGTGTCGGTGACATCGACCCCGATGCAGAGGGTATCGGGCAGGTTCAGCGCCTGCATCGGCTCGACCCGGCGCGCCAGCAGTAGCAGCGGATGACCGGCGGCAGAGAAGGCACGGGCGATGGCGGCACCGATCCCGGCGGAGGCACCGGTGATCACGACGAGAGATTTGGACATGGGTCTTTCCTTCTGATTCAAGAGTCGGTTTGAGCAAACAGGTGGCTGGCCAGCACGGAACCCAATCACTATAGTCACTGTATCTATAAGTGATAAATATTGTTTTCCGCTGGCTATCATCTGAAAAAACTATGGTTGGTTTATGCTGGACTTGAGATTGCTGCGTTTCTTCATCGCGATCTATGAAGAGAAGAACATCACGGCGGCGGCCGAGCGCTGCCACGTCAGCCAGCCCTCCCTCTCGGCGGGACTGCGCCAGCTGGAAGAGGCGCTCGGTGACAGCCTGTTTGTCCGGGGCAAGAAGGGGGTGGTGGCGAAAGATCCGGCCCACTATCTCTATCCCCACGCGGTCAAGCTGGTGGAGGAGGCGCGCCGTTTGCCGGAGCTGTTTCGCCAGAAAGCGACGCGTGCGAGGCTCAATATTGCCATCATGCCGGACTTGAGCCGCCGTCGGGTGGCCGGGCTGTTGCAGCAAGTACAGTGCGTGCTGCCGCAGCTGGATCTCACCCTCTCAGACTACGCTACGCCCGCTGACTGCCGCTTGACGCTGGATGCTCTGCGCCGGGAGGACGAGATCTTTCTGCCGCTGTGGGAGGAGGATTACGTGCTCTGCGTGCCGGTCGATCACCCCCTGGCCAGTCGCGAAAGGATCGAGCTGGCCGAGCTGCAACATTATGATTTTATTGAGTGCCCGCCCTGCGAAGCCCATCAGCAGACTATCGGCCTGCTGGCCTGTGACCGCCTTACCCTCAATCTGGTGGCCAAGGCCGAGAGCAAGGGGCTGGTGATGGCGCTGGTGCTGGCGGGGGTCGGCATCAGTTTTCTGCCGGACGGGCTGGTCGAGGATGAGGCGGGGCTCTGTACTCTGCCGGTGAGCGGGCCACGGATGTTTCGCCGGATCGGGCTCTGCTATCCCGCCCACCAGACCCTCAATCCGGCACTGCGGGAGCTGATCCCCGAGTTGGCAGGCTATGGCGCTTCCTGATAAGGTCGCTCTCCTGTGCACCTTTACGATGCAGCTCCCCAGACTCCCCTTTTCTGTTTACCGCGCCTTGCACCGCAAGGCTTTGTTCGGGTGATGTGGTCATGAAACGCATTCTGGTTATTTTTTCCCATCCCGCGTTGCAGAGCTCGCGGGCCAACAAGCAGCTGTTGCAGGCGATTGAGGGGCTGGAGGGGGTCAAGGTTCACGACCTCTATCAGCACTATCCCGACATGTTTATCGATGTGAAGCGGGAGCAGGCGCTGCTCTGTGAGCACGATATCATCGTCTTCCAGCACCCGTTTTACTGGTACTCCTGTCCGGCCATCATGAAAGAGTGGATGGATCTGGTACTGGAGTATGGCTACGCCTACGGCCCCGAAGCCCACGCCCTCAAGGGCAAGCAGTGGCTGAGCGCCATCACCACCGGCGGGGCGCCGGAGTCCTACTGCAGCGAGGGGTACAACAGCCGACCGCTGCTCGATTTTCTGCTGCCATTTCAGCAGGCGGCCACCTTGTGCGGCATGAACTGGCTGCCACCCTTCGTGCTGCACTCCTTTCACAAGATCAAGGATCCCGCCGCCCTGCGCCGCTGCGGGCAGGACTACCGCCAGCTGCTTTGCGCCTTGCGTGACGATCAGCTGACCCCGGAGCAACTGGCCGGGCGCCCTTATCTGCGCGACTTGCTGGAGGAGCTCTGATGAAACACGGGTCGCTTGTTGGCCGAGCTTATGAGCCGGACCAGATGTTCACACGGAGGGCTGACTGATGGGCCACGGGATCCTGTTTGATGCCTTTATCTACCTCTCCGCCGCCGTCATCGCGGTGCCGCTCGCCAAACGCTGGGGGCTGGGCTCGGTGCTCGGCTATCTGTTGGCGGGGATCATCATAGGCCCATTCCTGCTGGGGCTGGTGGGCGAGCAGAAGGATGTGATGCACTTCGCCGAGTTTGGCGTGGTACTGATGCTGTTTCTGGTCGGTCTTGAATTGCGTCCGGCCCTCTTGTGGCAGTTGAAGGGGCCGATCCTCGGCACCGGTGGCCTGCAGGTGCTGCTCACCACGGCGGCGCTGACCGGCGTGGCGCACCTGATCGGTCTGCCGCTGCAACAGGGGCTGGCCATCGGCCTCATTCTGGCGCTCTCCTCCACCGCCATCGTGTTGCAGAGCCTGCAGGAGCGCAAGCTGATGCAGAGCGAGAGCGGTCGCTCCGCCTTTGCTGTGCTGCTGTTTCAGGATATTGCGGTCATTCCGATCCTGGCGCTGCTGCCGCTGCTGGCCATGGCACCGGTCGCCAGCAGTGGTGGCTCCGAGCTGGCGGGTTGGCAGCACGGTCTGCTGGTGGTCGCGGCCATCTCCGGCATCGTGCTGGGTGGCCACTACCTGATGCGGCCGGTATTTCGTGCCATCGCCCAGTCCCACATGCGGGAGATCTTCGTCGCCGCCGCCCTGCTGCTGGTGATCGCTATCGCCGTGTTGATGGAGTCGGTGGGGCTTTCGCCCGCTCTCGGCTCCTTCCTCGCCGGGGTGGTGCTGGCCGACAGCGAATATCGCCACGAGCTGGAAGCAGACATTGAGCCGTTCAAGGGCTTGCTGCTCGGCCTGTTCTTTATGTCGGTGGGGGCGGGGATCGACTTCGGGCTGTTTGCCGAACACCCCTTCCTGATACCCACCCTGGTGGTTGGCCTGATGGTGCTCAAATGGCTGGTGTTGATGGCGCTCGGCTTCATCATCCGCATCTCGCCGAGCCAGCGCTGGACCTTCGCGCTGGCGCTCGCACAGGGCGGTGAGTTTGCCTTCGTGCTCTTCTCGTTTGCCGCCCAGAACCGGGTGCTGCCCGGTGAGACCATCTCGCTGCTGACGCTGGTGGTAGCGCTCTCCATGGCGCTCACTCCGCTGCTGCTGATCCTCAACGATCGGGTGATCCAGCCCTGGTTCGATTACCGTAACCAGAGCGACGCGCCGCAGCATGAGCAACCTGAGCTGGTGGAGCATCCGGTGATCATCGCTGGCTTCGGCCGCTTCGGTCAGATCGTGGGGCGTCTGCTGCATGGTCACGGTATCGGCACCACCATCCTCGAGCAGGATGCCAGCCAGATAGAGACCCTGCGCAAGTATGGTTATCAGGTCTTCTATGGTGATGCCAGCCGGATCGATCTGCTCCATGCCGCAGGGGCACACAAGGCGAAGTTGCTGGTGCTCTCCATCAACGATCCGGCTACCTCGCTGGCGGTGATCGAGATGGTGCAGAAGCACTTCCCGCACCTGAAGATCCTGGCGCGAGCGCTGGATCGACCCCATGCCCACGAGATCCTGCGCCACGGGGTCGAGAGCGTGCATCGGGAAACCCTGGGTTCTGCGGTCGATCTGGGGGTGGAAGCCCTGACCCAGCTTGGGTTTAGGGCCAACCAGGCCTGGCGGGCGGGGCAGACCTTCAAGCAGCACGATAACTGGCTGTTGCGCGAGCAGGTCAACTATCTGGACGACGAACACACTTATATCAACAAGAGCCTGCAATACCGGGAGATCCTCTCCGATCTGTTGCAAGACGACGAGGAGGGGCAGGAGCGTATCCATGCCCACAACTGGAATAGCGGGCTACCCGACGACGACAAGGAAGCAAAATGATTGCCTATTACCCTATGTTCAAACACCTGCATATGACGCTGGCGCTGGTCAGTCTGCTGCTCTTTATCTATCGCTGGAGTCTGGCGCTGGCCGGCAGCGATCGGTTGCAGCAGAAGTGGCTGAAGATCCTGCCGCATATCAACGACACCTTCCTGCTGCTGTTTGGTGTGTTGCTGGCGGTGGCCTTGCAGTTGAGCCCGGGTCAACAACCCTGGCTGATGGCCAAGCTTATTGCACTGGTGCTCTATATCGGTCTGGGTGTCATGGCGCTCAAGCGCCCGGCCCGTGGTCAGAAGCTGGTGGCCGGTGTGGCGGCACTGGCGGTGTTTGGCTACATGGTCGGTGCGGCCATCACCAAGTCAGCCTGGTCGTGGCTGATGTGAGCAAAAGGGGAGAGTCATGCTCTCCCCTGAAATCATATTCCGTGATGAATTAATTAATCGGAGTTTTATGCTGACAATAAATCGCAACATAGAACTTTCATTTGAGGGATTTTTGGCTAATTTTAGCCTCTAGCGGCTCCTTTTTTGAGTGCATTGTCTTTATAAATCAACTGTTTAGTGTGTTTTGTATGAAAATGGCGACAGTTGTCGCAGCAAAACTTGCGACATAGACTGTCGCAAGTCACGACTAGCATACAGTCAACGCTAAACCAGTGAAGGCAAGCACCATGAGCAAGAAGCTGTTACGACAACTGACCTTGGCGCGTTGCATCCCGCACCGCCCTTACAAGCTGACCGCCAGCCAACTCCAGGTAAAACTGGAAGAGGAAGGCATCCACGTCAGTCTGCGTACCGTGCAACGGGACCTGGAGGAGATGTCCGGCATGGGACTGTTCGACCTCACCTCGGACGAGCGCAGCAAACCCCATGGCTGGTGCTTCGAGCGCCACGGCCTCAACGACTTTGCCAATATCATGCCGCTCTCGCTGGCGGTGGCCCTGAAAACCTGGAGTGATCAGGCGAGCCAACTGTTGCCGGCGAGTGTACTGACCGAATTGAATCCGCTGGTCGACAAGGCGAGCCAGGTGATCCGCGACAGCCAGAGCGAACTGGCCGAACGCTGGCTGGAGAGTGTCCACCAGTCACCGCGTCCGTTTGCCGGCAACCCGGAGATCCGCCGCAGCACCCTGATCCGCGATGCGCTCTGGCGTGGTCGCAAGTTCAGTGCCGAGATCCAGCGCGTGATCAAAGAGCGCACCGTGTGGCTCTGCTACGACCGTATCAACCCGCTCGGCATTCTCAATCAGCCGGACGGTCCGATCCTGCTCTGCACTCTGTCCGAGCTGGATCCCAAGGTCTACGGCATCCCGTTTGACCATATCAAGAACGTGGAGCTGACCAACTTCAGCGCCACCCAGCCGAAGGATTTCAATATCCAGAAGCTGATCCGCGATCAGGGCTATCAGGATGTGAGCGGCCCGATCCGCTTCGTCGGCCGGATCGATGCCAACAGCCAGTCGCTGGTGGATAACCAGATCCCCGGCAATAATCCGCGCATGACCCGCTATGACAAGCGCAGTGTGGTGGTGGAGACAGAAGTGCAGGACACCCCGGAGTTTCGCAGCTGGTTGAACAACATCGGCGGTGAACTGGAAGTGCTGGCACCGGAATCGCTGCGCAAGGCCTATCTCAATCCGGCCAACCGCTTGAGCTGATTAAAAGATTGGAATGTTGAAGAGTCGAGCCTGGTCTCGGCTCTTTTTTTTGCGGTTTTTTTAAGCATATTTATTCAACTAATTTTTAAGTCTTAACGTCAGGATTGAACCGTTTTCCTGCCCCGTTTTTGGGGGCGAAACCCGTGTAAGAGATCTGCCATAGCGACTGTAAGAGGCTGGCGCTTTGAGCCGTACGCGAAGCCATGCCAGAATGATCGAGCTTTCCTGTGAAACTAAATAAATGGCTGATATTAAAGGATTAGTTTTTAAGTTCGTATTTTTGGATGGGAGCTGCATCGGATCTTTATCATTGGATGGCCCTTGTTCGGGGGGCGCATTTCCTTAGTATGGGTCTCACAAGGACGGAGCTGGTCCGGCAGGATGCAGGGCAGCGCATAAAGATGGAATAGTCCGCAGGATGTGGACAAGGGACACCTCAGGATGAGCTCGATAATCAGGATGATTATCGTCACGGATGAATAAAGGAACACCGCGGGATGCGGCAGGACACTCTCGGGATGGGAGCAGAACGAACGGAACCTCGTTCTTCAGGATGAACAGGACCTCGCCGGATGCGAGAGGAATACTTCAGGATGAAGTGAGATAACCCGGATGGTTATCTGTCAGGAAGACGCAAGGAACCCCACAGGACGTGGTAATGGACACCTCCAGGATGGAGACAGGGAAGCAGTTCAGGATGAATTGCCAGGCCAGGAACGCCGCAGGACACGCCAACGGATTGGAAAGGGGATATTCCAAAGGATTAGGATAACGTCAGGGATTGCAGGGAGCATTGCAGTTCTACGGACAGGACGACACGACTCTAGGGGACGGCTACCGCCGTCCCCTTTTCTTTTATGGTTTGTCCGAGAGATTGCCGCGCTGGGCGGCGTTGACGATCTCTTGCAGGCGCTGACGAATGTCGACCATGCCAAACACGCCAAATATCAGCACAGTGACAAATTCGGCCTTGGTGACAGCGAAGTAGCGTTTGCAAGCTGCCTTGATCATGCTGGCCTGCAGCCAGTGCAGCAGGGCGACGATGACGCCGCAGACCGGCAGAAAGCCGTTGAGTTTGCCGGGCAGCGGGGCAATCAGGCTCACCAGTACACCAAACCAGAAGAACAGTATCAGCCCCATCGCCAACAGATTAAAGACCCGCTTCATTGTTTACCTCCCGTAGATAGAGTTGATAACAGACCTGACCTGCCTGCTTGTCCTTGAGTAGTTGCCAACTGGCGGGCAGCGCCAGATCGGCCATCTCTTTTTCCCGCTCCAGATAGATGAGGGCGTCCGGTGCCAGCCAGCCGCGCTGCTCCAGCAGTTCGCACACCTGCGGCAGCAGCTCGCGGCGAAACGGCGGATCGAGGAACACCAGATCAAACGGCGTGGCCGGGCCTTGCAGCCAGCTCACTGCATCTGACTGGATCACCTGACCCTGACTGCTGCCGAGGGCGGTCAGGTTCTTCTTGATCTGGTCAGCGGCCCCTTTGTCCATCTCGATCAGGGTCACCTGCTCGGCATAGCGCGACAGCGCCTCCAGCCCGAGTCCGCCGCTACCGGCAAACAGATCCAGGCAGCGGGTGCCGCGAATGTGGGGGGCCAGCCAGTTGAAGATGGTCTCCTTGACGCGATCCGTGGTGGGTCTGAGCCCCTCCACATCCTTGACCGGCAATTTGCGGCCTCGCCACTGGCCGCTGATGATTCTTACAAAGCCCGATTTTCCTTGCGGGGCGGGACTCTTGCTCGGGTTGCTACGGCTGGATTTCACTCTGGGCATCGCGTTTCATCGTCAGAAAATAAAGTGGTAGTATAAGGCGGTTCATTTTTATGCCGACCCGCCAAGGGACGGCTATCTTAGCAGTCAGCCTTTGATGTGAGTATTTTTAGATGGCAAAAGGTTTGTTTTCCTGGCTGGGTTTCGGCCGCAAGAAAGAAGAGGCTGAGGCTGTCCAACCACAGACACCCCAAGCCACCCCCGTTACCGTTGAGCCCGAGGTCACTGCTACCCCCGCTCCCGTTTCCGATACCACTGTTTCCGATAGTACGCTGGCCGTTGCCCCCGAAGTGCCTGCCAGCGCACAGAATTCCGTTTTGCAAGATGATTGCTGCCTGCCGACCGAGCTGGACGATCACGGCCCGCTGGTGGTGGAGGAGTGCGCCTCCGATCTGGAGCCGGTGATCGTCAACGAAACGCTGATCGCCGAAGAGGAGCGTGCCGCTGAAGCCGCTCGCACTGCCGCAGAGGCGCAAGCCGCTGAGGTCAAGGCAGCCGAAGAGGCTCGTATTGCTGCCGAAGCTCGTGCTGCGGAAGAGGCTCGTATTGCTGCCGAGGCTCGCGCCGCGGAAGAATCTCGCATTGCCGCCGAAGCTCGCGCTGCGGAAGAGGCTCACATTGCCGCCGAAGCCCGCGCTGCAGAAGATGCTCGTATCGCTGCCGAAGCCCGTGCTGCGGAAAAGGCTCGCATTGCCGCCGAAGCTCGCGCCGCGGAAGAATCTCGCATTGCCGCCGAAGCCCGCGCCGCGGAAGAGGCGCGTATTGCTGCCGAAGCTCGCGCCGCGGAAGAAGCTCGTATTGCCGCCGAAGCCCGCGCTGCGGAAGAGGCTCGTATCGCTGCCGAAGTCCGCGCCGCGGAGGAGGCTCGCATTGCCGCCGAAGCTCAGGCTGCGGAAGAAGCCCGTATCGCCAAAGAGGCTCAGCGAGCGGAAGATATGCGCCTGGTCGCCGCGATGGAGGCTGAGGCCGCCGCCCTGGCCGCTCTGCCGCTGGCCGCCAAGGTGGACGACGACACTCAGGACAAACCGCAGCGGGAGGGCTTCTTTGCTCGCCTCAAGCGCAGTCTGGTGCGCACCAAGGAGAATATCGGCTCCGGTTTCTTCGGCCTGTTCCGTGGCAAGAAGATCGACGACGAGCTGTTTGAAGAGCTGGAAACCCAGTTGCTGACCGCCGATCTCGGCGTCGACACCACCACCCGCATCATCGAGGGGTTGGTGCAGCACGCGGATCGCAAGCAGCTCAAGGATGCCGAGGCGCTCTACGGCCTGCTCAAGCAGGACATGGGCGAGATGCTGGCCAAGGTGGAGCAGCCGCTGGTGATCGACACCAGCAAGAAGCCTTATGTGATCCTGATGGTCGGCGTGAACGGCGTCGGCAAGACTACCACCATCGGCAAGCTGGCCAAGCAGTTCCAGGCTGAAGGCAAGAGCGTGATGCTGGCAGCGGGTGACACCTTCCGTGCCGCTGCGGTCGAACAACTGCAGGTGTGGGGTCAGCGCAACAACATTCCGGTGATTGCCCAGCATACCGGTGCTGACTCCGCTTCCGTCATTTATGACGCCATCGAGGCTGCCCGCTCCCGAGGGGCTGACGTGCTGATCGCCGACACCGCCGGCCGCCTGCAGAACAAGAGCAACCTGATGGAAGAGCTCAAGAAGGTGGTGCGGGTGATGAAGAAGCTGGACGATGCGGCGCCCCACGAGATCATGCTGACGCTGGACGCCGGCACCGGCCAGAATGCCCTGAGCCAGGCCAAGCTGTTCAGCGAGGCGGTTGGCCTGACCGGCATCACCCTCACCAAGCTGGATGGCACGGCCAAGGGCGGCGTCATCTTCGCGGTGGCCGACAAGTTCCAGATCCCGATCCGCTACATCGGGGTGGGCGAGGGGATCGACGATCTGCGTCCCTTCGTTGCCAACGACTTCATCGAGGCGCTCTTCAGCCGCGATGAATAAGTCCGGCCGTGATGAGTCAGCTCAGCCGTGATGAGTAAGTGTTCCATGCCCCGACTCCGGTCGGGGTTTGTCAATTTCAGGGAACCGTTATGATTCGTTTTGACAAGGTCAGCAAGGTATACAGCGGCGGCCATCAGGCGCTGCAAAAGGTCAGCTTTCACCTGCGCAAGGGAGAGATGGCCTTTCTGACCGGGCACTCGGGGGCGGGCAAGAGTACCCTCCTGAAACTGATCAGCGTGATGGAGCGCCCGACCGATGGTCGTGTCTTCTTTCATGGCGATGATGTCAGCCATATCCAGCGCAGCCAGATCCCCTATGTTCGTCGTCAGATCGGGATGATCTTTCAGGATCACCGGCTGTTGATGGACAGAACCGTGTTCGACAACGTGGCGCTGCCGCTGGTGATCGATGGTTACAGCCATGCGGACATCAACAAGCGCGTGGCTGCGGCGCTGGACAAGGTGGGACTGCTCGGCAAGGAGCGTTACCAGCCGCGCATGCTCTCCGGTGGTGAACAGCAGCGGGTCGGCATCGCCCGCGCCATCGTCAACAAGCCGCCGCTGCTGCTGGCGGATGAACCGACCGGCAACCTGGATCCCCAGCTCTCCATGGACATCATGCGGCTATTTCAGGAGTTCAACAATTTTGGGGTCTCGGTACTGATTGCCACCCACGATCTGGGGCTGATCGCCCGCATGCGCTATCGCACCCTGACCCTCAAGGCGGGCCGCATGTATTCGGCCGGGGAGGAGCTCTGATGGCTATCGTTCGTCATAAACAACCGCCGCTGCGCCGTCTGATGATGTACGGGGTTGACCATGTGCGGCAGGCGTTTGCCAGTCTCGGGGAGCTGTGGCGCAATCCGCTCGCCTCCCTGATGACGCTGGCGGTGCTCGGCGTCAGCTTGGCACTGCCATCCTGCTTCCACGTGCTGCTGAAAAACGCCGAGGTGGTGGAGGGGAGCTGGCAGAGCAGTTCCCAGATCTCCCTTTACCTGCGCAAGGATCTGCCGGAGCAGAGCATTCTTGATCTGCAGCACCGGATCCTGCTCTATCCCGAGGTGGATTCGGTCACCTACCTGAGTCGTGACGATGCGTTGCGGGAGTTTCGCGAAATCTCCGGCTTTGGTGATGCTCTCGATTATCTGGACAGCAACCCGCTGCCGCCTGTGCTGAGCGTCATTCCGGATCCACGCTGGCAAAACCCGGAAGGGGCCGCCGAGCTGCTCAGCAAGCTCAACAACGAGGTGGGGGTCGAACAGGGCAAACTGGATCTGCAGTGGCTGACTCGGCTGCAGGGGATCATGAACCTGCTGCGCCACACCATTACCGGTATCGCGGTGCTGCTGCTCTCCGCCGTGTTGCTGATCGTCGGCAATACCCTGCGTCTCAACATCCTCAACCAGCGTTCCGAGATTGAAGTGCTCAAGCTGGTGGGGGCGACCGATTCCTTTATTCATCGTCCTTTCCTCTATACCGGTATCTGGTTCGGGGTCATCGGCGGCATGCTGGCCTGGTGGCTGACCGAAGTGATGGTGATCTGGAGCGAAGGGGTGGTGAAGGAGCTGGCGGGCTTGTATAACAGTAACTTCCGGCTGGTTGGCATGGGGGCGGTAGACGGGATCAATCTGATCTTGCTGGGCGCCCTGCTGGGGCTGATTGCCTCCTGGTTCTCGGTCCATCGCCACATTCGCGACATCGAACCATCCTGATTACTTTATCATCAAAGTAAATCGCTGGATTTTGAGAGGCGGATCAAGTAAAAGAGGGGCCGTTTCTGGCTTGGCCCCCATAGTCAGAGTATTCTGAATAACAATGATCTTCCGGATCTTCGCTAGATCCAGTGAACCTTCTGATTTATAAGCAGTCTATTAAAGCTGAAGCATTTATACGGGTGTGGCCCCTCTGCCTTGCTCGTCAGACTTGGCAAGCATGTGAAGGTTGCGAGCTCCGCAACAATGGACTTAGCATGCTACTTTTCGGGGGTCCTTCATTGTGACCCCCTTTTTTTGACTGTTCATTCATGATTCATCCTGCAGGCTTAAGATAAGCCGGTCTAAAACTGGGCATGTTCTTTGATACACGCCGCAGAATGGCATCCGGTCAGTAGACAGACCCTCTCAGGGTGTTAGACTGATTCGATTGAAAAGTAAGAGGTAACAGATGGGAACTTCATTGCAGCGCACTATGGCTCTGATTCCGCAAGGTAGTCTGGAAGGCTATATCCAGGCAGTAAACTCTATTCCTGTGCTGAGCGCAGAGGAAGAGCGTGAACTGGCTGAGCGTTTGCAGCAGGATGGCGATCTCGAGGCTGCTCGTCAGCTGGTTATGTCGCATCTGCGCTTTGTCGTTCATGTCGCCAAGAGTTATGCCGGTTACGGTCTGCCTCAGGCCGATCTGGTTCAGGAAGGCAACATCGGCCTGATGAAGGCGGTCAAGCGCTTCGACCCGACGGTCGGCGTGCGTCTGGTCTCCTTTGCCGTGCACTGGATCAAGGCCGAAATTCACGAATATGTCCTGCGCAACTGGCGCATGGTCAAGGTGGCGACCACCAAGGCCCAGCGCAAGCTCTTCTTCAACCTGCGCAAATCCAAAAAGCGTCTGGGCTGGCTGAACCACGAAGAGGTTCAGGCCGTGGCGGCCGATCTCGGCGTCTCCGCAAGCGATGTGACCGAGATGGAAGCGCGGATGGCCAACTACGATCAGGCGTTCGATCTGGTGGGTGATGATGAAGAAGAGGGCGGTTTCGCTCCGGTTCACTATCTGGAGGACAAATCCTCCGATCTGGCCGCGACCATCGAGAATGACAACTGGGACGATCACGCGACCCGTCGCCTGAGCTCGGCCCTCGCCACCCTGGATGAGCGCAGCCAACACATCATCCGCGCCCGCTGGCTCGATGATGACAGCAAGACCACTCTGCAGGAGCTGGCCGATACCTACGGCGTCTCTGCCGAGCGTGTGCGTCAGCTTGAGAAAAACGCACTCAAGAAGCTGAAAGATGCCATGGAAGCCTGATGCTTCCTCTCATAAAAACAGGGCCTGATGGCCCTGTTTTTGTTTCGCAAGGATCTGGTCGGCCTTGCTTTGGTTACCCTTGAGTGTGTTATGTTGCCGCCACTGCCACATTAGGGAGAGCAGAAGTGAAACTGTTGAACGACCTGTTTACCAACAACCGTGAGTGGGCCGAACGGATCAAAGCCGAAGATCCCAATTTCTTTGCCACTCTTTCTGCCCAGCAGGCCCCCGAATACCTCTGGATCGGTTGTTCCGACAGCCGGGTCCCTGCCAACCAACTGATGGGGTTGCTGCCGGGGGACGTCTTCGTCCACCGCAACGTCGCCAATCTGGTGGTACATACCGATTTCAACTGCCTCTCCGTGCTGCAATACGCGGTAGAAGTGCTCAAGGTGAAGCACATCATCGTCTGCGGTCACTATGGCTGCGGCGGCGTCAAGGCCGCGATGCAGAATCAGGAGCTGGGTCTCATCGACAACTGGCTGCGCAACATCAAGGATGTCTACTTCAAATATGGTGAAGAGCTCGAGGCCATCGAGGATGAACATGAGCGCTTCGACTATCTGTGCGAGCTGAACGTGGCCGAGCAGGTTGCCAACGTCTGCCACACCACCATCATCCAGAACGCCTGGCGCAAGGGGCAGGAGCTGGCCGTCCACGGCTGGATCTACGGGATCAAGGATGGCTTGCTGCATGATCTCGATCTCTGCATCAGCGGGCCGGATCAGATCCCCGATGTCTATCGCGCCTGGCCGGACATGCGTCCGCCCCACCGTCGGCGCTAGGGAGCTTCATGGTGGTGCCAGCCCTCTATCTGCAGATCAAGCAGCATATTCTGGACGGGATCCGCGAACGCCACTATCAGGCGGGGGACAGGATCCCGACCGAAGCGGCCCTGTGCGAGCAGTTCACCGTGAGCCGGATGACGGTCAACCGTGCGTTGCGGGAACTGGTGGCGGAAGGGTGGTTGGTGCGTACCGCCGGTTCCGGTAGCTTCGTGGCGGACAGGCGCACCGAGTCACCGCTGCTGGCTATTCGCAATATTGCCGACGAGATCGCCGAGCGTGGCGGTGAGTACAGCGCCCGGGTGATCCGGCTGCAGCGACTGGCCGCTGACGAGAAGGTGGCGGTACAACTGGGGCTGCGGGTGGGCGCCCCCATCTTTCACAGCCTGATCGTCCATCAGGCCGATGGGGAGCCGTTGCAATTGGAGGAGCGCTTCGTCGATGCCGGGCGCCTGCCTGGCTATGGCGAGCAGGATTTTACCCAACAGACCCCCAACCGCTATCTGATGGATGTCTGCCCCCTCTCCGAGATGGAGCACGTGGTGGAAGCCGTGTTGCCCAGCGCCGGTGAGGCGGGATTGTTGCAGATCCGCGTAGATTCCCCCTGTCTGTTGTTGCACCGGCGTACCTGGTCGGAGGGGCATCTGGTCTCCTACGCCCGTTTGCTCTCCCCCGGTTCCCGCTACAAGCTCAGCTCCAAGACTCAGCTGGAGTGAATGTCTATACAACTCGATTTTGCAAAGCCCACCTCCTGGTGGGCTTTTTTGTGCTTAAACTCTAAGTTTGATGCTGTTATCAGGATGTGAACTTCGCTCTTTCTTTCGTCATAGAGATCGACTATAAGAATATGTATATACATTTGAGGTCGCTATGAACAAGGAACTGTTGAACTGCGAGCGGGTCTGGCTCAACGTGATACCCGCCACCCTGAATGATGAGCTAGCCGACTACGGCCTGCTGCCGCTCCACGCCATCGGCGTGAAGGATGGCAAGATCCACGCGCTGGTGCCGATGGCCGAACTGAAGGGGCCCCATCCTGCTCACTGGCAGGATATGCAGGGCAAGCTGGTCACTCCCGGCCTTATCGATTGTCACACCCATCTGGTCTTCGCCGGCAGCCGTGCCGAAGAGTTCGAGCTGCGTCAGCAGGGAGTGCCCTATGCCGAGATAGCCCGTCGGGGCGGTGGCATCATCAGCACGGTGCGTGCCACCCGTGCCGCCAACGAAGAGCAGCTCTTTAAGCTGGCGTTGCCGAGGGTCAAATCCCTGATCCGCGAAGGGGTCACCACGGTGGAGATCAAGTCCGGCTATGGCCTGACGCTGGATGACGAACTCAAGATGCTGCGGGTGGCCCGCCGACTGGGAGAGGCGTTGCCGATCCGGGTCAAGACCACTCTGCTGGCGGCCCATGCGGTGCCGCCGGAGTATCGCGACGATCCCGACAGCTGGGTCGAGACCATCTGTCAGGAGATCATTCCGGCCGCCGCCGAGGCGGGTTTGGCCGATGCGGTAGATGTCTTCTGCGAGCACATCGGCTTTTCGCTGGCCCAGACCGAGCAGGTCTATCTGGCGGCGGATCAATACGGCCTGCCGGTGAAAGGGCATATGGATCAGCTCTCCAACCTCGGTGGCAGCACGCTGGCCGCCCACTTTGGCGCCCTCTCGGTGGATCATCTGGAGTATCTGGATCCGGAAGGGATCCTGGCGTTGGCCCACCGTGGCGTGGTCGCCACCCTGCTGCCCACCGCCTTCTACTTCCTCAAAGAGACCAAGCTGCCGCCGGTCGCCGCGCTGCGCAAGGCGGGGGTAGGGATGGCGGTCTCCTCCGATATCAACCCGGGTACCGCGCCCATCGTCTCGCTGCGGATGGCGATGAACATGGCCTGTACCCTGTTTGGCCTGACCCCGCTGGAGGCCATGGTCGGGGTGACCCGTCACGCCGCTAAAGCGCTCGGCGAGCAGGATCGCCTTGGCCAGCTCAAGGCGGGCATGGCGGCCGATTTTCTGATCTGGCACTGCGCCCATCCGGCCGAGCTGAGCTACATGGTCGGCGTCGATCAGCTGGCAGGCCGCATCTTCAACGGCGAGGAGACCCTCCATGGATAAGTTCAACCCGGTCGATATGTCGCTCTGGCAGGGACGACAGGATCCGGAAGATGGCGAACTGGCCCTGCGTTGGCACGACAAGGTGCAGCCCTGGGCCGCCGGGGCACAAGAAGCAGCTGGTGTAGTGCTGCTCGGTTTTGCCTGCGATGAAGGGGTTCGCCGCAACAAGGGGCGCATTGGTGCTGCCGGTGCGCCGCTGGCGGTGCGCAAGCTGCTGGCCAACACTGCCTGGCATCTAAATCGACCCGTCTACGATGGTGGGGATGTGAGTTGCCCCGACGGCGATCTCGACGCCGCCCACGGCCATCTGGCCGAGCGGGTCGCCGCTGCGCTTGATCTGGGCCACTTCCCGATGGTGCTGGGGGGCGGTCACGAGGTGGCCTTCGGCAGCTGGAGCGGCCTTAACCGTCATCTGGGTGGCAGTGGCAAGGTCGGCATTATCAACCTCGATGCTCACTTTGACCTGCGCATGAAGCAGGAGCAGGCCAGCTCCGGCACCCCCTTCTTCCAGATCGCCGAGCAGTGCGCCGCTCAGGGCACACCGTTTCGCTACGCCTGCCTCGGGGTGGCCGAGACCGCCAATACCCAGGCGCTGTTTGCACGGGCCGACGAGTTGGGGGTCTGGTATGTGAAAGATGAAGCCATGAGCGAGCGTGCTCTGCCCACCTTGCTAAGCGGGCTGGATGCCTTTATCGCCGATTGTGATCACCTCTATCTGACCATCGATCTCGACGTGCTGCCCGGCAACCTGATGCCGGGAGTGAGTGCCCCCGCCGCCCGCGGCGTGGAGCTGGCGGTGATCGAACTGCTGATCGCCCATATCCGGGCCAGCGGCAAGCTCAGGCTCGCCGATCTGGCCGAGTACAACCCGACGCTGGATCAGGACAATCGCAGCGCCCGCGTGGCCGCGCGACTGGTTCATCTGTTGACCCGTTAACCCTTTGGCCGCAGGTCGCCGAAGGCACCGTATTGATACAACAAGGAGTGTGTATGTCTGTGCAACAGCAGTATCCCCGTACTGATTCCAGAACTGACCCAAACCGCGTGATCCGTGCCCCGCGCGGTACCGAGTTGACCGCCAAGAGCTGGCTTACCGAAGCGCCGCTGCGGATGCTGATGAACAACCTGGACCCCGAGGTGGCCGAGCATCCCCAGTCGCTGGTGGTCTATGGCGGTATCGGTCGCGCTGCCCGCAACTGGGCCTGCTTCGACAAGATCGTCGAGGTGCTGACCCGGCTCGAGGAGGATCAGACCCTGCTGGTGCAATCCGGCAAGCCGGTCGGGGTGTTCCAGACCCACAAGGATGCGCCGCGGGTGCTGATCGCCAACTCCAATCTGGTGCCGCACTGGGCCAACTGGGAGCACTTCAACGAGCTCGATAGGAAGGGCCTGATGATGTACGGCCAGATGACTGCGGGTTCCTGGATCTACATCGGCACTCAGGGGATCGTGCAGGGCACCTACGAGACCTTCTTCGCGGTGGCCAACCAGCACTTCAACGGCTCGCCTGCGGGCCGCTGGATCCTCACTGGTGGTCTCGGCGGCATGGGCGGCGCCCAGCCGCTGGCCGCCACCATGGCTGGCTTCTCGATGATCGCCGTGGAGTGCGACGAGACTCGCATCGATTTTCGTCTGCGCACCCGTTATGTGGACAAGAAGGCTCACAGCCTGGATGAGGCGCTGGCCATGGTCGAAGAGGCCAAACAGGGCGGCACCGCCGTCTCCGTCGGCCTGCTCGGCAACGCCGCCGACGTCTTCGCCGAGCTGGTGGCCCGGGGCATCACACCGGATGTGGTGACCGACCAGACCTCCGCCCACGACCCGGTGCACGGCTACCTGCCGCAGGGCTGGAGCGTGGCAAAGTGGCGCGAGCTGCAACAGAGCGCCCCGCAGGAGGTGAATCTGGCCGCCCGTCGCTCCATGGCCCGTCAGGTGGAGGCGATGCTGACCCTGCAAGAGCGCGGCGCGGCGACTCTGGATTACGGCAACAACATCCGTCAGATGGCGCTGGAGGAGGGGGTTGCGAACGCCTTCGACTTCCCCGGCTTCGTCCCCGCCTATATTCGCCCGCTGTTCTGCGAGGGGATTGGGCCGTTCCGCTGGGTGGCCCTCTCCGGCGATCCGGAAGATATCTACAAGACCGATCAGAAGGTGAAAGAGCTGATCCCCGATGATCCTCACCTGCATAACTGGCTCGACATGGCCCGCGAGCGCATCGCGTTTCAGGGGTTGCCGGCGCGGATCTGCTGGGTCGGGGTCAAGGATCGGGTACGGCTCGGGTTGGCCTTCAACGAGATGGTGAAAAACGGCGAGCTGAAAGCCCCCATCGTCATTGGCCGCGACCATCTGGACTCCGGCTCGGTAGCGAGCCCGAACCGCGAGACCGAGTCGATGATGGATGGCTCCGATGCCGTCTCCGACTGGCCGCTGCTCAACGCTCTGCTCAACACCGCTGGCGGCGCGACCTGGGTCTCCCTGCACCACGGCGGCGGGGTCGGCATGGGCTTCTCCCAGCACTCCGGCGTGGTGATCGTCTGTGACGGCTCCGATGATGCTGCCAAGCGGGTCGGTCGGGTGCTGCGCAACGACCCGGCCACCGGCGTGATGCGTCACGCCGATGCCGGCTACGAGATTGCCATCAACTGTGCCCATGAGGCGAAACTGGATCTGCCGATGATTGACGGCGCCAACGGTGTCAAAGGAAAGGTGTAACACCATGTTTGAATTGACTATTACTCCGGGCGAGCTGGATCTTGCCACCCTGCGCCGCGTCAGCCGCGAGCCGGTACATGTTTCACTGGATCCGGCCGCCCTGCCGGGGATCCACGCCTCCGCCGCCGTGGTCACCAAGGTGATCGAGCAGAACCGGGTGGTGTATGGCATCAACACCGGCTTTGGCCTGTTGGCCAACACCCGCATTCCGGTGGAGCAGCTGGACGAGCTGCAGCGCTCCATCGTGCTTTCCCATGCGGCAGGGATTGGCGAGTACATGGATGACGCCACCGTACGGCTGATGATGGTGCTCAAGCTCAACTCGTTGGCGCGGGGTTTCTCCGGTATCCGGCTGACGGTGCTTGAGGCCTTGATGACCCTCATCAACGCCGAAGTCTATCCGGTGGTGCCGAAGAAGGGCTCCGTCGGTGCCTCCGGCGATCTGGCGCCGCTGGCTCATATGAGCTGCCTGCTGATCGGGGAGGGCAAGGCTCGCCACAAGGGCGAGCTGATCGACGCCGCTACTGCGCTGAAAATCGCCGGGCTCGAGCCCATTGCGCTGGCGCCCAAAGAAGGATTGGCGCTGCTTAACGGCACTCAGGCCAGCACTGCCTTTGCGCTGGAAGGGCTGTTCCACGCCGAGGATCTCTACGCCGGCGCCATCACCATAGGCGCTATGAGTGTGGAGGCAGCCCTTGGCAGCCGCCGTCCGTTCGATGCCCGCATCCACGAGGTGCGCGGTCAGCGTGGCCAGATCGATGCGGCCGCCTGCTATCGCTACCTGCTGGTGGACGGCAGCGAAATAGGCATGTCCCATCACAACTGCGAGAAGGTGCAGGATCCCTACTCATTGCGCTGCCAGCCGCAGGTGATGGGGGCCTGCCTGACCCAGATCCGTCAGGCCGCCGAGGTGCTGGTGTGCGAGGCCAACGCGGTCTCCGACAACCCGCTGGTGTTTGCCGAGGATGAAGACATCCTCTCCGGCGGCAACTTCCACGCCGAGCCGGTCGCCTTCGCCGCCGACAACCTGGCGCTGGCTATCGCCGAGATCGGGTCGCTGTCCGAGCGGCGGATGGCGCTGCTGATCGACTCGCGCATGTCCGGTCTGCCGGCATTTCTGGTCAACAACGGCGGGGTGAATTCGGGCTTTATGATCGCTCAGGTCACTTCGGCGGCGCTGGCCTCCGAGAACAAGACCCTGGCCCATCCGGCCTCGGTGGATAGTCTGCCCACTTCCGCCAATCAGGAGGATCACGTCTCCATGGCGACCTTCGCCGGCCGCCGACTGGCCGATATGGCCGAGAACACCCGTGGCATTCTGGCGGTCGAACTGCTGGCGGCGGCACAGGGTCTCGATTTCCGCGCGCCGCTGCGCAGTACCGAGCTGATCGAGCTGGCCAAGGGACGACTGCGGGCAGAGGTGAGCTTCTACGACAAGGACAGGTACTTCGCGCCGGACATCGAAGCGGCCGCCGCCCTGCTGGGCCGTGCCAGCTACAACGACCTGATCCCGGCCGGGGTGCTGCCCAGTCTGTAAGCCTTGATCACCCTTCTCTCCTGGCGGGAGAAGGGTGGGGGATGAGGGGGACGCCGCTTCACAGGCGCCGGTGACAGCCGGGAGCAGATAACAAAAGACCGCCCAATCGGGCGGTCTTTGCGTTTCTGACGTTGGTTGAACGCGGTTATTCGTGTTCGAACATCAGGAACAGATAGACCACGAACAACACCAGATGGGTCGCACCATGGAGCACATTGGTGCGGCCGCTGCTGAAGGTTACTTTACAGACCATCAAGGTCGTGACCAGCAGCACCATATCGGCGGGGGAGAGGCCGAGGCGTACCTCCTGACCCAGCATGGAGCCGATAAAGAGCACGGCAGGCACGGTGAGGGCGATGGTGGCCAGCACAGAGCCGAAGTAGAGGTTCATTGCCCGCTGCAGCTGGTTGTTGAAGGCGGCTTTGATGGCGCCGACTGCTTCGGGGGCCAGCACGATGCAGGCAACGATAAAGCCGCCCAGTGCGGCGGGCGCGTCCATGACATGCACCCCGTAATTGATGGGGATGGCTAGGGTCTTGGCCAGCAGGATCACCACCAGCAGGTAGGCGAGCAGCAGGATGGTGTGATAGACGTTGCTCTGCAGCGGGCCGTGGTGCTCCTCGTAATCCTCGTGATCGCTGTCGACGAAGAAGTGGCTGTGGCTGCGGGTCTGGATCAGCAGAAAGACCCCGTAGAGCAGGATCGAGATGATGATCAGCATCCACGACATGGCGCGCGACATACTGCCGATTGCACCACCCTCGGTGAAGTTGGGCAGCACCAGACAGAGCAGGGCGAGCGGGATGATGGCCACCAGATAGGATTTCACCCCGTCCAGATTGAAGCTCTGGGTGTGGTAGCGCCAGCCGCCAAACAGCAGGGTGAAGCCCACCAGACCGGTACTCACCAGCATCACTACCGCAAACATGGTATCGCGGGCCATGGTGGGGTTGGGCTCACCGGTCAGCATCACCGAGGAGATCATCACCACCTCCAGCGAGATGACCGAGAGGGTGAGGATCAGGGTGCCGAAGGGCTCGCCCAGCTTGATGGCGAGGGCATCGGAGTGGCGCACCACCGAGAAGATGGCCCAGGTGACGATGGCCAGTAGTGCCGCCGAAACCGGAAGATAGATCCCGAGCGGAGTTGTCTCTGTCAGCAGGTCACTGCCCAGGGTCTTGAAAAAGAGCAGGGTCAGCAGGCCAACGGGCAGGGCAATCTCTTGCCGGATAACTGTCTTCATAGGCAATGGTTCTCTATTGGGGGTCTTGACGACCGGATGACATAAACAGGCTGCACGGTTATCGGTTGCGCAATAACCGGCTCCTTATGATAAAGGTTGTTATCCCCGTCAGGGCAGATCATTTTGTTGCTGAATGTAAATAATGGGTGGCAGGAGGCGGTTCGATTTCACTATGGAGCCGGGCCCGGGTCTGCAGGGGGATTTACCCGCCTGATGGCCGGGCTGGGTTACGGCGCTACCGCCAGCATCAACCTGATGATGTCGAGCCGCTGGCCAAACCGTTTCACGGCCAAATCCTGCCATCTCTGTGTTAGCTGGCCTTCTGGTGTTGCAACTGCCACTCCTGTTGCCAGTGGGTCAGTATCTTCAGCGGCATGGGTTTGCCGAAGAAGTAGCCCTGGATCAGATAGACGCCGTGCTGGCTCAGATAGTCGACCTGCAGCTGGCTCTCGACCCCTTCGGCGATCATCTCCATGCCCGATTCCCGACCGAAGACGATGATGGCATCCAGCACGCTGCGCTTGAGGTCGTTGGTGCCTATGGTATCGACGAACATCTTGTCGATCTTGATCTGGCGGATCCCCAGGCTCTGCAGGTAGGCAAAGCCGCCGTAGCCGGTACCGAAATCATCCAGCTTGAAGTGATACCCCATCTGTTGCAGCAGGGTGATCTCCTCGGTGGCCGCCTTGATGTCGAGGATCGGCTTGCGCTCCGTCAGCTCGAAGGTGAGCCGGGCGGGTGAGGGGTTTTGGCTGTGAGCGAGCAGGGTGCGCAGCAGGGGCTGCTCGATATGGGCCGCCACCAGATTGACGCTGACCCACTGCTCCGGTGCCAGCTGCGGCAGGTCAGTGATCACCTGCTCCAGCAACTGTTCGGTCATCGGCAGGATCAGTCCCTGCTCCTCTGCATATTCGATAAAGGTGCCCGGGGGGATCAGCTCGTTTCCCCGCTGCCAGCGGAGCAGCGCCTCGAATCCCACCACTTGGTGGGTACGGGCATCCACTATCGGCTGGTAGAGGGGAATAAATTCCTTGCGTATCAATCCTGTTTGCAGCAGTCCTTTGAGGGAGCGCCGATAGCTGCGCAGCAGCCAGTATGTGACGCTTAACAGGGCGCCGAGTGCGATACCGAACCAGAGACCGTAGTGATTGAGTTGGTCATGGGCATATTGCTCCAGCGCTTTTCCCGCCCAGACCGTCTGTTTGGTGAGTTCATTGGGATCGAAGAAACTGAGGCTGATATTGCTCTCTTCCTGTTTGATCTCCTTGTCACCACGGGGAAAGTGGACTGTGCTTGCATCGCTATCCTGTCGGCTGAACTCCAGATAGAAGCAGTGGCTGCAGGGGTGTTGCAGCAGGTCGTGGCTCCAGCTGTTATCCAGCACCCAGTAGGCGAGGTTGTCGCCGGATCGGTAAAAGGCCATCAGCTCCTGCTCGGTATTGTATTTGGCCACGGTAGCGGTGATCCCCAACTTGCCAAACTTCTGCCCGCTGTTCTGGAGCTCTTTGATCAGCGGGATCTCCACCCCCAGGCTGGAGCAGCTGTTGCCGGAGGCGAGCTCCAGCCCTTGCAGGCGGATATGAGCGCTGTAGAAGCGCGGATCGCGCAGCAGCTCCATGTCTTTGGCGCCGCAGTTGAACTCAAATTGTGCCAGTTGTTTGTTGATGGCGGCATCCAGCTCCCGGTGGCGTACGGCCATGGCTCCCTTGAGCTCGGCAACCTTCTCTTCCAGCAGATGAAAGGCCATCGGCTTGGCAAACCACAGGCCGAGAAACTGGCTGCCCACGACAGGCAGGACGAACAGCAACAGAGCGATCCAGACGGGTGATTTACGCAAAGGAAGTACCTGCCAGTTTCATGAGACACAAATGGACTTAGCCATCATAGAGCATTAGTGCAATCAATTTGAGTCCGAGTTGTCACACTTGTTGATTGATTTTTTAACTGCATGATTTTAAATGTGTTTATTATTAACTTTGGCTAGATTCAATCGCTGACCTGTCATAAATGACAATTGCTCAGCTTATCCGAACTGCATTAGAGTAGCCCTGCGGTTTGACTCACCGTGTGTTCAATACTCCTGTATCCCTTGGTATTCTCCCTCTGCTTTGGGTTATGCTTGCCCGCTTAAATTGCAGAAGCGGGATCTTCATCCATAGCTGTGGCCCGATCGCCGCTGCTACCATGAGGCGACATGGATGATGCTGGGCATACGGAAAGGCGCATGAAACTCACTACACAGCTTGTCTCATTTATCACCCTTTGCGTGATCGCAGCCATGGCGACCGTGCTGATTGGCGGGGTGTTCAGCTTTCGCGAGCTGGGCATGGAGTTGCAGCAAAAGAAGGTCGATGCGCTGGTTGAAGTGATCGACAAGCAGCTCGATGTTGCTCACGACATGGAGGATATGAGCCACTGGCTGCCCACCCTGCTGCGGGCTGCCCATGTGGTCGAGCTGGAGGTGCGCCAGAATAACCAGCGGGTCTACTGGTTCCGCGATGTGCGCAATCCTGTCGACGAGCAGCTGCTGGTGCCATACAGCCACCCGCTGCCCCATCAGGCCGGCATGCAGGCCAACTTCAAACTGGAGCGCCCCTTCAAGGAGGCGGAATACTCCATCAAGGCGATGTCCGGCATCTCTCTGGGCATCTTTATCGTGGTGTTCGGTCTCTGGTACTCCATCCGCTGGCTGCGCCAGCAGTTGCGCGGGGCCGAGCTGCTGGGCATTCGCGCCCAGCTGATCCTCGATGACAAACTCTCCAAACTGAGTCATGACCCCGCCGAAGAGTGGCCGGTGGCCGCCAGTCAGGCCCTCGATCATCTGCTCGCCGAGCTGGCTGATGCCCGCAAGGAGCGCAGCCGCTTCGACAACTTCATTCGCAGCAACGCTTTCGTCGACAAGATGACCGGCATCGGCAACCGGCTATTTTTCGACAACCGGCTGGAGAGCGCCATCATGGAGGCGAGCGTGATGAGCGGTGGCGTGCTGCTGATCGATCTCGCCTGTCTGGAGGAGCTGGAGGCCGATCAGTTCGAGCTGCTGGGGCACGATTTGATGATGGAGGCGAGCGCCACCATCGGTGCCTTCGTGCGCAAACACAACGGTGCCCTGCAGGCCCGCTATGCCGGTCAGGTCTTTGCGGTGCTGCTGCCCAATATGTCCGAGAGCGAGATGGTGGATAGCGCCAGCCAGCTGCTCAAGAGCCTGCAACGGCTGCATTGGCCGCATGAGGTCAACCCGGAGACTGCGGTCTATCTCGGCGCCGTCTGTTATCAGGCAGACGACAGCTTGCTCAAGGTGCAGGAGGAGGCGGAGCTGGCCCTCAAGAGCGCCCGCCTGCAGGGCCACAACGGCTGGTTCCTCTACGAGAAGCAGCTGGATGAAGAGCAGAGCAGCAAGGGCACAGTACGCTGGCGAACCCTGATCAGCCGCCGTCTCGAAGAGCACGGCATCGAATTTTACACCCAGCCGATCCAGCAGGATCGGGGGCAGGTGGTGTTGCAGCAGGAGCTGCTCACCTATCTGCACGATGAGCAGGGGCGTGCCCTGCAGGCGGGTATTTTCATGCCGATGGCGGAGAAGGTGGGCTTGTTGCTGCAACTGGATCGGCTGGTGGCGGAGCAGACTCTCGCCCTGCTGCGCCAGCGCTCCGAGCAGAGCTGCCCCATCAGCCTGACCCTCAGTGCCCAGAGCCTGCTCAACCGCGAGTTCCAGCGCTGGCTCTTCTTCGCCCTGTTCCAGCTGCCGCGCAGCACCAACGAGCGGTTGATCCTGCAACTATCCGAATCCCAGGTGACCCGCCACTTCGAGGCGCTCAAGCGGCCGCTGCGCTCTTTGCGGATGCTGGGTTGCCAGCTGGCCATCGATCATGCCGGTCAGGATGTGGTGAGCACCCAGTACATCAAGGAGTTCGAGATCAACTTCCTCAAGCTGCACCCCAGCCTGGTGCGGGAGATCCATGCCCGTCAGGTCAACCAGATGGCGGTGCGCAGTCTGGTAGGCGGTTGTGCCAATACTCGCACCCGGGTGCTGGCAGTGGGGGTGGAGAGTGGCGACGAGTGGAAGATGCTGCGCCACCTCGGGGTGCATGCCGGGCAGGGGCCCTGGTTTGCCGAGCCCCAGCGTCTGGTGCTGGAACCGGCTGGTGATTGAGATAAACAACAGAGGGTCGCCTTGGGGCGACCCTCTGTTGTTTGCGGTTGCCGTAAGTCAGGGATCACAGTCGCCCCTGCTCCCGCAGCCCGGCGAGCCCTTGCATGCCGCCAGTGTGGATAAAGACGATTTTGCTGCTGGGGGCGATGCGGCCTGCCGCCAGCTCGCGAAACAGCCCCCACATCGCCTTGCCGCTGTAGATAGGCTCAAGGGGCAGATCGGTCGTGGCGCTGAAATCCTGTACCCACTGCCAGAGGGCCGGGCTGAATTTGGCGTAGCCACCGTCGTGGTGATCGAGCGCGATGCGCCAGCCGGGGATATTGGCAGCCGCGGGATGGAGGCGACACACCTCGTCAGCGATAAAGCCGCCTCCTTTCAGTACCGCAATGGCGAGGATCTGCTCCCGATCCCGTTTGCCAGCGATCAGGCCCGCCAGAGTGCCGCCGCTGGCGCAGGGCAGTACCCAGAGATCCGGCGAGAAGGGCACTTCGCCGACCAGTTCCGCCACGCCGGGGATGGCCAGCGGGCTGCTACCCCCTTCCGGCACGATCAGGGTATCGGGGGCATCGAATTGGGCCAGCCAGTCTGGATCCTGCCGTCGCCGGTAACTCTGGCGGTCGACGAAAACGAGATCCATGCCCCAGTGCCGGGCATCCCGCAGGGTAGAGTTACTGACGGCGTCATATTCGCCCCGTATGATACCGGTAGTACGAAGACCAGATTGGCACCCCGCTGCCGCCAGCGCGTGGATATGATTGGAGTAGGCGCCGCCAAACGAGAGCAGGTGCCGTTTGCCGTGCTCTTTGGCATGCAGCAGGTGGTACTTGAGCTTGCGCCACTTGTTGCCGGAGATGGCTGGATGGATCAGATCATCACGCTTGCACCACAGCTCGACACCATAGCGGGTCAGCAACGGATGGTGGAGGCGTTGCAGGGGGGAAGGGAGGATGGCTTGACCCTCTGACTCGGCGGAAAGGATGGCTTGCAATGGTGAGTCCGTCTTTTAATCTGGAGGCTAATCTGCTGTTTATGTTAATATTTCATACATTTAATCACTATTGATGGGCGGGCTTACATGAAACAACTGTTCAGACGGTCGACGCCAAGCCGCCAGGTCGGGCTCTTGCTGGCCAATGACAGGATCATGCTGGCTGCGGTGGGGAATCCCCCCGTCTTCGCGACGCGCACCATCAACGGCCCACAGGAGTGGGCAGTGGCCATGAACGAGCTGTTCAGCCGTCATGGGCTGGCCAAGTCTACGGTGCGGGTGGCCCTCGCCGCCAGCCTTTATCAACAGATCCAGATCGACAAGCCTGCCGTGCCTGACGCCGAGATGGCGGGGCGCTCCCCTGGGCCATCAAGGATTATGTCAGCGAACCCGTGCTGCAACTGGCGATGGATTATGTGGACTTGCCCACCCCGCCTGCCGGTCGCCCTCGCATCAATGTGATTTGCTTGCCCAAGAGCCGGGTTCAACAGCTGGCCGATGCCATCAATGGCATCGCTACCCTGCAATCCATCATCAGCGACGAATTGGCGCTCACCTCTCTCTATGACGCGGATGACACGGTGCGCATGCTGCTGTGGCAGCCCAAGGGGCAGGATCTGCAACTGCTGGTCTTCCATCAGGGCGGGCTCTGCTTTTCTCGCCAGCTGCGCGGTTTTACCAGCCTGACTGGCGAACATGAACCGGACAGTATGTTGCTCGATTCGCTGGCGCTGGAGATCCAGCGCTCCCTCGACTATCTGGCGGGCCAGCTGAAATTGCCCGAGCTGGGGCAGATGCAGTTCGCCGTCGCCTCGCCCTTTATCGGTACCCTGGTGCGCCACATGGAGCAGACCTTCGGCTTTGCCGTCTCCGCCATGGCCAACAAGGCGATCCTGGCCGGCGTCGAATACCTGTCGGCCTACGCAGCCGCCATCGGGGAGGATGCGTGATGAAACGTCAGATAAACCTCTATGGCGCCGAGTTTCGCCCCAAGCGGCAGTGGGCCAGCCTCAATCAGATGGCGCTGGTATGGGGCTTTGCGCTGCTGCTGATCCTGTTGACGGGTGTCGGTTACGGCTGGCAACAGCAGCAGGTCAGCCGGGCGCTGGCGCAGCGCTCTGCCGAGCTGGAACTCAAGCGCAGCGAGGCGCAGCGGCTCGATGCCGAGTTGGCGCGCCATCAGGCGGATCCCCGGCTGCAACAGCAACTGGTCAACATGCAGGATGAGCTGACAGCCAAGCAGGGACTGATGCGCCAATTGGGCAGCCTGACCCTGCAAAAATCCCAGGGCTATGCCAGCGTGATGGCGGATCTCTCCCGCATTCGCAACAGCAACCTCTCGTTGCAGCGCATCGAGATCAACGAAGGGCGGATCAACCTCTCCGGCTTTGCCGGACGCAGTCAGGATGTACCGGCCTGGGTCAACCGCTTCAAGCAGACCCCGAGTCTGGTAGGCAAGGAGTTTGGTGAACTGACCCTCGGCCGTGACAAGGAGGGCCGTCTGACCTTCCAGTTGAGCGGCATTGCGCGGGAGAAACCCTGATGAACCTGAAAGCACAATGGCAGGCATGGGGCCAGCGTATCGCCGTGTTGAGCCAGCGGGAGCGGGTGTTGATCCTGCTGACTGGTCTGGTGCTGCTGGGCGCGGCCGGACTCTACGGCTGGCTCGATGGCGCCGATACCCGCCTGCAGCAGGATCGCATGGCCCTGAGCGCCGCCGAGCGCGACCTCGAGATCATGGAGCTGGAAAACCTCGGCAAACAGGCCCGGCTCAAGCGGGATCCCAATCAGGGAGTTCGCGACCAGCTGGCGCAAGTCGAGGCGGATCTGGCCCGGATCGACGATGAGCTCAAGGCCCAGACCGTCGATCTGATCCCGGCGCACGAGATGCCGCTGGTGCTGGAGGCGCTGCTCTCCCGCTCCGCCAACCTTCATATGCTGGCCCTCAGTTCGCTGGAGCCGACCCCGCTGATGGCGGGGGAGCAGAAGGTCAATCTCTACAAGCATGGTATCCGGCTTCAGCTTGAAGGCGGCTATTTCGATGTGTATCAATATCTTAAAGCGCTGGAAGCCTTGCCGCGCCACTTTTACTGGAAGCAGTTCGACTATCAGGTCAAAGCCTATCCCGGCGCGGTGGTGGAGATGGAGATCTACACCCTGAGTACCAGCAAGGAGTTTATCCGTGGCTAGAGTATTTGCGTTGTGCTGTTGCCTGTTCAGCTTGCTGGCACAGGCGGAGCAGGTCGAGGTATTGCAGGATCCCACCGCGCCGCTGGCTGATGTGGCGGTTGGCGCCCGTGCGACCGGCGAGAGCAGCGCCGGTTTGCCGAAGCTGCAGAGTGTGGTGCTGGGCAATGGCCCGGCACTGGCGGTACTCAATGGCAAGAGTTATCGGGTCGGACAACAGGTGGACGGCTATACGCTGGTGGCCATCAATGCCGATGCCGTGGTGCTGGAAAAGGCGGGAAAACGCCATGCGGTAACACTGTTTGCCAGCAAGATCCGGGTTTGAGTCGTGCTTGCCTCTCGAGAGGTGAATCGGCTTTATCGAGTTTAATTGCAAGTCAGGGTGCCCTAATTACATGAAAAAACACCGTCTCTGTCTGATCACCGTGGCCATGATGGCTGCAGGCTGTACCACGTATCAGCACCCCGAGCCGACCCAGGCGAAGGATGCCCTCAAACAGGCCATGAACGAACAGCAGAAACAGGCTGCCCCTCTGACCGCGTTGCCCAAATCGGTGCAAAGTGAATTGCTGCAGCTGAACCGGCCGCAGATGCCGGTCGGCATGCCGGAGAAGCGGCTGCGTATCGCGGCTCACGATGTGGAGGCGGTGGAGTTTTTCGGTTCCCTGTTCAAGGGCTCCCGCTACAGCGTGGCGGTTCACCCCGGGGTGGCCGGGCTGGTCTCCGTCGAGCTCAAGGATGTGACTCTGCCAGAGGTGCTGGCTGTGGTGGGCGACATGTATGGCTTCGACGTGCAGCGCAAGGGCAATGTCTTCCATATCTATCCGGCGGGTCTGCGTACCGAAACCATCCCGGTCAACTACCTGATGATGTCCCGTCGTGGTCTCTCCCGCACCTCGGTCAGCACCGGCGGGGTGACGGCCAATGACAGCAATAACAGCAGCGACAGCAGTTTTGACAGTGTATCGAACAACAACAGCACCAATAACTCCTCCGGCAACAACTCGAACGGCAACAGCAGCAATGGCACCCGTATCGAGACCGATACCAACAGCGACTACTGGACCGATCTGCGCGACTCTCTGCAGACCCTGATTGGCACGGGTGATGGTCGCGCGGTGATCACCAGCCCGCAGGCGGGTCTGGTCACCATTCGCGCCTACCCGAAAGAGCTCAAGGCAGTGCGTGAATTCCTGAATCAATCCGATAGTCACCTCAAGCGGCAGGTGGTGCTGGAGGCGCGGATCATCGAAGTTGCCCTCAACGAAGGGTATGAGCAGGGGGTGGACTGGAGCGGTCTCTCCGCCAGCTGGGATGGCAACAAGGGGATTACCGGTGGCGGTTCACTGGCCAATACCCAGTTACCCACCACCCCTAATCAGATCTTCACTGCACTGGGTGGCGGCGCCGGTTTCAAGGTCTCTGACGGCAACTTCAATGTGGCGGTCAACCTGCTCAAGACCCAGGGCGATGTGAATACCCTCTCCAGCCCCCGTGTCACCGCGACCAACAACCAGAAGGCGGTGATCAAGGTGGGGACGGACGAATATTTCGTCACCAATGCATCGACAACAACCGTGAGCACGACGAGCGGTGACCGAACAACTCCCAATGTAGAGTTGACCCCTTTCTTCTCAGGTATCTCTTTGGATGTAACACCACAGATCGATGAAGAGGGCAAGGTGCTGCTGCATATCCATCCCTCCGTTATCGATACTGAAGAGCAAACCAAGACCATAAAGGTGACAGACAGCGATACGCTGGTGTTGCCGTTGGCGAAAAGCTCGATACGCGAATCCGATACCGTGGTGCAGGCCAATAACGGTGACATCATCGTTATTGGCGGTCTGATGAAGACCGACAAGCAGGAGATCGTCAGCAAGGTGCCGCTGCTGGGGGATATTCCCTGGGTGGGTGAAGCCTTTACCAACCGCCGCGAGAGCACCAAGAAGGTGGAGCTGGTGATCATGCTCAAACCGACCGTGGTGGAGAAAGATACCTGGCAAAACGAGCTGCAACGCTCCTCCGAGCTGCTCGACAAGTGGTATCCGGCCAAGGGCTGACCCATGACACCAGATGCGGTCACCCTTATCCCGAACGGCCTGTGCTGCCTTGCCAGCACAGGCTGCTTGCTTGTCGTGGCAGGTGAGATCTCATGTACCTGACCCACTTCGGCCTGCAGGAGGCGCCGTTCAGCCTCACTCCCAATACCGGCTTCTACTACGGCCTGCCGCCTCACGAAGAGGCGCTGCAGGTGCTCAACTGGGCGCTGGCGCAGGGGGAGGGCTTTATCAAGGTGACCGGCGAGGTGGGTACCGGCAAAACCCTGCTCTGCCGCAAGCTGCTCAGCGAGCTGGGCTCGGAAGCACGTCCGGTGCGGCTTGCCTGGTTGCCCAATCCCCACCTCACTCCGGCCGAGCTGCGCATCGCGCTGGCGCTGGAGCTGGGGTTGGCGGTACGGGATCAGAGCGAGCTGGATCTGACCGATCGTATCCATCGTCACCTGATCAGCCTGCACCAGCAGGGCAGTCGGGTGGTGGTGCTGATCGACGAGGCGCAAGCGCTGCCGGACGAGACGCTGGAGGCGATCCGCCTGTTCGGCAATCTCGAGACCGAATCGAGCAAGCTGCTGCAGATCGTGCTGTTCGGCCAGCCGGAGCTGGATGCCAGACTGGGTAAGCCGCATCTGCGCCAATTGCGTCAGCGGATTGGCTTCTCCTACTGCCTGCGGCCGCTGCGTTTTGACGAGACCCGCGCCTATCTGGAGCACAGATTGCAGGTCTCCGGTTACCGCGGGGCACCGCTGTTTGCAGGTCGCGCCATGCGTCTGTTGTGGCGCGCATCGCGAGGGATCCCGAGACTTATCAATATCCTGGCGCAGAAGTGCCTGATGCTGGCCTATGGTCAGGGTGTGCGTCAGATCGATAGCCATCTGGTACGGCTCGCCATTCGCGATACCGACGATGCCAGCCGCTTTGCGCCACGGCGCTGGTGGCCCCTGTTACTGTTGCTGGGGTGCGCCCTGGCTTATGGAGTCTGGCCATGAGCGTTATCAACCAGATGCTGAAAGATCTGGACCGGCGCCAGCAAGGATCCGAAGGTGCTGCCGTCTATATTGCCCCTGCGCGCCAGCAGGGATGGTGGATGTTGCTGTTGACCCTGATCTGCGGTCTGGCACTGGGGATCCTCGGTTGGCGAACCTGGATCTACTGGCAGCAGACCCATACCGTGACGGCTGCCAGTGAAGTGATCGCCCCCGATGTGGTGGCAAGGGCCGCCGCGCCCGTCAGCCAGCCCGAGTCGGTCGAGGTGGCGGCCGCGCTGCCGTTGCCAAGTCAGGATGAGGTGAATGATGAGGCAGGCGAGAGTGACTCGGATAGCATGGCCGACGGTGCGCCCTTTGATGCCTCCAGCGATGTTGACGAGACGGAGCTGACCGATGAAGAGCTGCAGCCCGAGCTTTACGCCGAACTGGCTGCAGAGCAGCAGGCAGTCGCCAGCGCGCCGCGCAAGCCGAGCGTATTGAAGATCGAGACGGTCGAGCTGTCGGCCAAGGAGCTGGCGGCACTGGCTGAGCGCAAGGCGACCACCGCCATGGCCAAGGGAAGCCTGCGGGATGCGCAGGACAACTACTATCAGGTGCTGGCCCACGATCCCTACAACCAGGGGGCGCGCGAGCAGCTGGCGGGGCTGCTCTACGGCGAGGGCCGTCTGACCGAGGCGCGTCAGCTGCTGGAAGAGGGGATCCGGCTCGATCCCCAACAGGCCGATTTTCGTCTGCTGCTGGCCCGCCTTGCCATCAGCGAGGGGCAACAGCAGCAGGCGCTTGGCTGGTTGTCCGGTTATCAGCCGGATCTCGCCAGCAACATGGACTACTACGCCACCTGGGCCGGGCTGACTCAGGAGCTGGGCCAGAATGCCGATGCGGCGGCGCTCTATGTGAAGCTGCTGCGTCAGCAGCCGGATCAGGGCCGCTGGTGGCTTGGCCTCGGCGTGGCCGAGGATGGTCAGGGCCACAGCCAGCGGGCGCTCGATGCCTATCGCAACGCCTTGCTGCACGGCAACCTCGGCGAGGCGTCGACCAACTGGCTGGAACAACGAATTGGTCAACTAACCCCTTGATAAACAGCAGGTTCGATTAGCTAAGCCTAATCGGATGCGGTAACGGGTGTGAAGTAACAGAGATCGGAGCAAACATGGCACAACCCAGACTGAAAATGCGCCTCGGCGACCTGCTGGTACAAGAGCAGATCATCTCTGATGATCAGCTGCAGCTTGCCCTGCAGCAGCAGCGTCAGACCGGCCGCAAGCTGGGCACCACTCTCATCGACCTCGGCTTTATCAGCGAGGTGCAGCTGTTGCAGTTCCTCGCCCGCCAGCTGGATGTGCCCTTCTTCGATCTTAACAACCTCACCATCGACGCCGCTGCGGTGCCACTGCTGCCCGAAGTGCAGGCGCGCCGTTATCGGGCGCTGGCGGTCAACCTCACCGACGACAAGGTGACGGTGGCGATGTCGGATCCGGCGGATCTGAGCGCACTGGATGCCATCGCGGCCCTGCTCAGCCCGCGCATCATGGTGCTGGCGGTGGCGCGGGAAGGGCAGTTGCTGGAGTATTTCGACCGCCTCTATCGCCGGACCCGCGAGATCGAGAGTTTCGCCGAACAGTTGCAGGAGGAGTATCAGGACTCCGGCTTCGAGCTGGGCTCCAGCAATCTGGGGGCCAACGACGAGGGGGAGGCGACGGTGGCCAAGCTGCTGCGCTCCCTGTTCGAGGATGCGGTGCAGGTGGGGGCGTCGGATATCCACATCGAACCGGACGAGAAGGTGCTGCGGATTCGCCAGCGGATCGACGGTATCCTCCACGAGAACATCCTCAACGAGGTGCGCATCGCCCAGGCGTTGGTGCTGCGCCTCAAGCTGGTGGCGGGGCTCGATATCTCCGAGAAGCGCTTGCCGCAGGATGGCCGTTTCAATATGAAGGTGCGCGGTCGCGATGTGGATGTGCGGATGTCCACCATGCCGGTGCAGTATGGCGAGTCTGTGGTGATGCGTCTGCTGGATCAATCCTCCGGCATCTTGTCGTTGACCGAAACCGGGATGCCGCCGGAGATCCTGACCCGTTTCCGTCGCCAGCTCAAACGCCCGCACGGGATGATTCTGGTGACCGGCCCGACCGGTAGCGGCAAGACCACCACCCTCTATGGCGCCCTCTCCGAGCTCAACCAGTCCAGCAACAAGATCATCACGGTAGAAGACCCGGTGGAGTATCGTCTCTCCCGCGTCAATCAGGTGCAGGTCAACCCCAAGATCGGCCTCACCTTCTCCAACGTGCTGCGCTCCACCCTGCGTCAGGATCCGGACATCCTGCTGGTGGGGGAGATGCGTGACAACGAGACGGTGGAGATCGGCTTGCGTGGCGCCATCACCGGTCACCTGGTGCTGACCACCCTGCACACCAACGATGCGGTGACCAGTGCCTTGCGCCTAATCGACATGGGGGCGCCCGGCTATCTGGTGGCGAGCGCCCTGCGGGCGGTGGTCGCCCAGCGGCTGGTGCGGCGGGTATGTGAGCACTGCGTTGAGGAGAAGGCGCTCGACGAAGGGCAGGCCACCTGGCTCACCGTACTCTCCGGCGAGGCGCCCGGCCAACACACCTATCACAAGGGCCGGGGTTGCCAGAGCTGCAACTTTACCGGTTATTCCGGCCGGATCGGGGTCTACGAGCTGCTGGAGCTGGATCAGCCGATGATGGATGCCCTGCGCCGCAACGATGCGGAAGGGTTCGCCAAGGCGGCCCGTCAACATGAACACTATCGGCCGCTGGCCCTCACAGCCCTCGATTATGCCCGTCAGGGGATCACCTCGGTGGATGAGGTGCTGCGACTGGCCGAGGATTTGGGGTAAGCGATGGCTAACTTTGCCTACAAGGGACGTGACAGCCAGGGCAACGCCACCAGTGGCGTGGTAGAAGCGGCCAACGAGATGGCGGCCGCCGAACAGCTGATGCGCCGTGGGGTGATGCCCACCGAGCTTAAACCGGGCAAGGCCAAATCCGCTGCCATAGACTGGTCATTGTTGCTGGAAGGGGGCGTCAAGCTGGATGAGCTGGTGATCTTCAGCCGCCAGATGTATGCCCTGACCCGGGCCGGGATCCCGATCCTGCGCGCCATTGCCGGGCTGGAGGAGAGCACTCACAGCAAGCCGCTCAAGCGGGCGCTTCACTCGCTGGGGGAAGATCTCGGCAACGGTCGCCCGCTTTCGAGCTCGATGCAGGCGCACCCCAAGGTATTCAGCAGCCTGTTCGTGGCCATCATCCATGTGGGTGAGAACACAGGTCAGCTGGAAGAGTCCTTTTTGCAGCTCGCCAACTATTTCGAGCTGGAGCTGGAGACCCGCAAGCGGATCAAGACCGCCATGCGCTACCCCAGCTTCGTGATGATCGCCATCGGTATCGCCATGGTGATCCTCAATATCATGGTGATCCCGGTGTTTGCCGGCATGTTCGCCAAATTCGGGGTGGAGTTGCCGCTGGCGACCCGCATTCTGCTCGCAACCTCGCACTTTTTTGTCAACTATTGGTGGCTGCTGCTCGCCATTCTGGCTGGGATGGTGTTCGGTTGGCGCCGCTGGGTCGCCACCACCAAGGGTAAGCTGACCTGGCACCGCTGGCAGCTCAAGTTGCCGATCGTCGGCACTATCATAGAGCGCTCCCTGCTGGCCCGTTTTGCCCGCAGTTTTTCCATGATGCTCAAGGCAGGGGTGCCGCTGAACACCGCGCTGACCCTGGTGGCCGATGCGGTGGATAACGCCTATATGGCGGGGCGAGTGCGGGATATGCGCGCCGGTATCGAGCGGGGCGAGAGCCTGCTGCGCACCGCCAGCAGCAGCGGCCTGTTCACCCCGCTGGTGATGCAGATGATCGCCGTGGGGGAGGAGACAGGTCAGGTCGATGACCTGCTGCACGAAGCGGCCGAGTATTACGAACGGGAGGTGGATTATGACCTCAAGAGTCTCACCGCTCGGATCGAGCCGATCCTGATCGGGATCGTGGCAGTAATGGTATTGATCCTGGCACTGGGTATCTTCACCCCCATGTGGGACATGATGCGCGCAGTTCGCGGCAAGTAACTCGGCATCTTCACGCTTGAATGGTGGGACATGATGCGAGCCGTAAGAGGCAAGTGAGCTGTGGAGTCGAGGGCTGGATGAACAGACAGACGCAGCAAGATGATCGCTGGCTGACCGGATATCGGCGGATCGCCGTGATCATCCTGTTGATGGTGATTGTTGCTACGTTGGTGCGTAGCTATCAGGGCCACCGGGAAGAGGCGCAGCAGCTCACTCTCACCTTGCTGGGGGAGCAATTTGCCGAGCGGGCACAGCGTTTGCACGGCATTTGGCTCGATGAGCGGCGCCCGCAGACACTGCATGTCGCCGGCAAGGGGTGGCAGTTTGATGCCCGAGGGTGGCCCTTGGGGCTGGTGCCGCTGCAATCTCCTTCGGAAAATTGCCGTCAGTTGTGGTTGGCACTGATGGGTGAGACGAAGGGGGGCATGCCTCCCCTGCAGGTTCTGGCCCGCCCCGATGGCAGTGGTTGCGAGATGGGGTGGGATGGTTATTGGCTGGTTTATCAGTTTTCTGATGGGCGGGTGATGAAAAAGCCTTGAATGAAACTAATCATATGACCCAACTACATGATTTTTTTGGACCTGCATGAAATAATGTAGGGCATTACGGAGGGAGCATGACAATGAAACCAATGGCACCAACAATGCCGGAAAACGGGATGAGGAGACGGTCTGCCGGCTTCTCCCTCATTGAGCTGGTGATCGTTATCGTGATCCTGGGGATCCTGGCGGTGACTGCACTGCCGCGCTTTCTCGATGTGACTGATGAAGCGAAAAAGGCCAGCGTGGAAGGGGTCTCTGGCGGTTTTGCTACCGGCGTTTCACTGGTGCGGGCGCAATGGGAGGCGGAAGGTCGCGCCAAACAGGACGGCCTCAATACTGTGCTCTATGACGGTAGTCGCTTCTATCTGACCACTCCGACCGATACCCAGATCAGCAACGGCGAGCTGTCGCCCGGCTATCCCATGGATACCGTTGCAAGCGGTAATCCCGATGTGGATCCGGCCAATCTGACCGCCGAACGTTGTCTCAATATTTGGGAGGGGTTACTGCAAAACCCGCCCAAGGCTACGGCCAGCTTCAATGAAGTGCGCGGTAGCGGCAATGACCTGAAATACTATGCCACAGTGAGCAGTAATGGACTGGATTCGGTCTGCCGTTACTATTTGGTCAATAGTTTGAGTAAGGGCAGTGATGGCAAGTATCAGGATCCGCAAGGCAAGACTGATGCATTTATGAGTTTCAGTTACCGTCCGGCGTCCGGTCAGGTGACCACAAATATTAATTAACAGAGGAAAGTGAAATGAAAAAACAGGCGGGTTTTACCCTGATCGAACTGGTTATCGTGATCATCATTCTGGGTATTCTGGCGGTCACCGCTGCACCCAAGTTCCTGAATCTGCAGGATGATGCTCGTAAGTCTGCTGCGCAGGGTGTTCAATCTGCACTGCAGAGTGCAGCCAATTTGGTTTATAGCAAGGCTGCTTTGGAAGGCCTTGAGGCATCGTCTTCTGCCGTATCTGTTGCTGGAACTACAGTTCAGGCGATTTATGGTTATCCGACTGCTGCGACAGTTAAAAATGCACTTACATTGGATGGTTGGTCTGTCTCTCCTGCGACCCCTACAGGGAGCACTGCAGATTTTTATCCTGATAATACAAAGGGTAACTCTTGTTACGTGACCTATACACAAGCTGCTGATAAAGATACTCCTTTCAAGGTTGAATTGGCCGATACTTGTAAGTAAACGTGCAAGCGAGGCTTCGGCCTCGCTTTCTCTTTTCCCTGATGAGAAATCCCATGCCTGCAACCAAGGGCTTTACCCTGATTGAACTGGTACTGGTGATCCTGTTACTCGGGATTCTGGCCGCCTTTGCCGTGCCCAAATGGCTGGGCAAAGGCGGCTTTGAAACTCAAACCGTACGTGACGAGTTGCTGACTCGCCTGCGGCTGGTGCAGACCGTCAATATGCATGAGCCAGCCAACCGTTGTACCCAGCTGGTGGTTGCCTCTCCCCGTTTTGCCCACCGAACTTATGCTGCGTGTCCCGCCAGCGATGATCTGGATACCAATAGTGGCTGGACTCCCCAGTTGGAGACCCGTGGTCGACTGGTTACGCCCTCTGCCGGTATCTCCATCTCCCTAGATAACAACAACCGCTTCGTGCTGCGCTTCGATCAGATGGGCAGACCGCTAGGCAGCAGCTGTGCCACCGGTTGTACCTTGCTGGTGAGTGATGGTCGCGAGACCAGTCGTATCAAGATTGAATCCGAGGGGTTTATCCATGAGATCCCTTAAGCGTGGTTTCACCCTGATTGAGCTGATCGTTGGCATAGTGCTGCTGGCGGTGGCCTTGACCGGCATATTGGGGTTGCTTATCAATCAGTCGCCGCAGGCGGTGGATCCGGTGCAGCAGGTGCGGGCCGCCCAGCTGGCCCAGCGCCTCTCCGGCGAGATCTTGCAAAAGTCGTTTGATGAACATTCGGATCATAACGGTGGTCGTTATCGTTGTGGCGAGCAGGTGGCTGGGGTGACCATCTCTTCCTGCTCCACCAGTTATGGTCCGGATGGCGAGCCCGCATCCTATGCCTATAACGATGTGGATGATTTCGATACCGCAGGTAGCTGGGTGGATGCCAACACGCTGACCCAAACTGAGGTGGCAGTCAGTAGCGAGGAGTATCGCAACTATCAGGTGAAAATTGCGGTGAGTGGAGCCGATTTCAGCGACGGCACCTTCAAGAGTTGTGTCGCCCCCTGCTCTGTGGGCAAGCGTATTGATCTGCAGATCAAGCTACCGGATCAGAGCGTGCTCGACTTCTCCTTCTACCGGGGGAACTACTGATGGATCGCTCCGCTGTTGGGTGTTGCTTGCCTGTCCGAATGTCCGCGCCTGTAACCACTTCCGGCGTTCGATTACGCCTGGCGGCCAATCGAACCTACCGTAAACCTCGGGGTAATCGTGGCTTTACCCTGGTCGAGCTGGTGATGGTTATCCTGCTGCTCGGAATTATGGCGACCTTTACCAGCCAGTTTATCGGTATCGGTACCCAGATTTATGGCGATGCCAGTAGTCGTGAGCAACTGATGAGCGATGCCCGCTTCGCCATGGAGCGGCTTAACCGCGAATTGCGTGATGCGGTGCCGGGCTCGGAGCGGATCGAGACGACTGGCGGGACATGGGACGACACCGGTGCCTGTTTGCGGTTCTGGCCCATCAGCACCTCGAGCCGCTATCTGGCACTTAACCGCGCCATGTCGGGGAGCACGGCCACCCTTGAGCTGGTGATGGCGACCCCGGCTTCTGCTGCCAATCCGCTGGATGTTGATGCCACCGCCGTCAAAAAAGACGATCAGCTGATCGTATTCCCCGTGCCGGACAAAAATGTCGGATCGCTTACGGCAGGCTGCGATTATGGCCGTTGTGTAGCCAGGGTTACCGATGTGCTGACGCCCGTATCCGGAGCGCAAACCATCCGCTATACCAGTGCCGAGAGTCTGACGGGCCTCTCTCCAGGCAGCCGGGTCTACTTTGCCAATCAGCAGGTACGTTACTGTGTGGAAGGAAACACGCTGACCCGCGCTACCGCGCCCATTGGGGGACCCTTACCTGCACAGGGCGTGTTGATGGCGGATTCCCTTCGTATTGGCACCTTCTATCGGGAAACCTCGGCGTTTAACGCCGAAGGGGAGTTTGGCATGCGCTTTGTCTTCGAGCGCAAGGGGGAGTCGGTCACCTTCAACCACAAGATCGAGGTGTTCAATGTGCCCTGATCCACAGGCTTTCGGACGGATGAGAGGCAGTGCCTTGATGATCGCCCTGTTTGTGATTGTGGTGATGGCTCTGCTGGCGGCTGCAATGGGCCGTTTTCTGGTCGATAGCGGCGAGAAAAATACCGTGGAGGTGCGCAGCGTGCGGGCCCTGCTGGCCGCCCAGAGCGGGCTGGAAGTGGCGCTCTATCGGTTGTTCCCCAAACGCACGCTTGCCCAACCGAACCCACCTGCGGTCTGTCCGGCAAGCAGCCCACTGAGCTTTGCCAGCACGCCCGGATTGACCAACTGCCAGGCAGTGGTTCGTTGCGTCACGGTGCCAGTGACCTATAACGGAGCTGTGACCAATGGCTATCGTCTCGAGAGTGTCGGAACCTGTGGCAGCTCCGACCTTAACAGTGCCAACCCTGATTTTGCCGTGAGCCGAACCCTGATGGTTGAAGCTTATGATGGAGGAGCGCCATGAATCGTGATGGCGATGATGTCGGTTGTGTTAGTCACTTCTGGCTGGAGTGGTTATCGCTGTTTCAGTGCAAGTCATTCGCCTGCACTTTGTACTGACGATCGATATTGCGGCAGATGATACAAGCGGAGAGGAAAGTGATGGATTTTAAATGGCTGGTTGGTTTATTACTTTTCTGCGGTACAGCTGTGGCGCAACAATATAATTTATCCATCAATCAATACCCACCATGTAATACCACATGGCAAAAGTCAGGAAATGTTTACACCTGTACTGGTGGTAATGGTCAGGTAACATTAAACGACGGTGATGTGATTGTCGCTAGTCAAGATTCAACGCTGAGTGCAGATGCCGGGATTTCTCTCACGAATAACAAGATTGGCAGTGCCTCAAGTAGAATAAACCTTAAGGCTAGTTTTGGTGGCATTGTATCTCAAGGATATCAAAACACCATATATGGTGATATTTTAGCTGGCGGCTCAAATATTACACTGAACAATATCTACTTATACGGAAGTATTACTACCAGTGGGAACGTGTCGCTAAACTCGGGAGTTGTTCAGGGAAATATCACCAGCAGTAGTAACTCTGTCAGTGTGACTAATGTGCAGTTATCAGGAGATATCAGTGCAAATAGTTCGTTGACGATATCTGGCGGAACTTATAGTGGTAATATTACCATGCGCTCAAATAATCCAGTGACGTTCAACTCAGTTAATATGACTAGTGGAAGTGTCTCTGGGGCTAGCTCTTTTAATGCAACAGGTAGCCAACTGGGATCTCAGGGAAGTCCTGTCATTATCTCGACCACATCAAATAATATCACTGTTACCAATTCTACGGTTTATGGCAATCTGACCGCTGCAACAAATAATGCCGGTGGGGTGGTGAATGTCAACAATAGCTCTGTGACTGGTACTTGCCTACCAGTGTCAAATCCGGTAAATGCTTGTGTCCCGGCACCTGTTGCCTTGTATCAGCTTGAAGAGAGTAAGTGGACTGGTGTTGCAGGAGAAGTCAAAAACGCTGTTGCTGATGTGCTACATGGTCGCGCAATGAGGGGCGCGAAAACTAATACTGTGTCGCCTGCATTACCTGCAAACGCGAATAATCTTGGTACTTGTGGTTATGGTGAGTTTACTGGCAGCAGCAATCAATATATTGAAGTGCCACATGACGCTCGCCTGTCATTTTCCAATCAGTTAACTGTTTCTGCTTGGGTATATCCGGTAAGTCGGCCATCAGCTGGAAATTTGTATTCTATCGTGTCAAAAGATGGCAACTATGAGTTTCATCTGGATAGTCAAGGCAGAGTGTTCTGGTATTGGGAAAGAAGTTCTGGCGTGAACCAGACACTGACAACAAACACCAAAATACCGTTAAATACATGGTCCCATATAGTCATTCGCTATGATGCAATGGCTGCTGGCAATCAACGTCAAAAAATATATATCAATGGAGTCGCTGATACAGCTAGAGGTAATGATGCAAACTCGTTAAGAGCAAATACACAAAATTTGGAGATTGGCCGAGATTATATTGATAGTCGCAGCTTTAATGGCCGAATTGATGAGGTTGCTATTTATGGTTCGGCCCTGTCTGACACTCAGATAGCTGAGTTATATAGTCAACGTCATCCCTGTGGTGGCTCGACATTGATTTGTGAGACCGATGACTTCTCCCTGCCGCTCGGTGATAGGTGGGCCGTCAAGCAGAGTGCTGGAGGATTTATACCATCAATTACAGCAGACCGACGTTTACGGATGACACAAGCCAGCACGGGACAAGCAACCTCTGCGACTTATCAGCGGCTATTTCCTGCTGCTGGCAATCTGGTGACGCTGACATTTAATCACTACGCCTATGGTGGCACGAGCACTGGTGCAGATGGTATGACCGTTGTGCTTTCTGATGCGTCGGTGACGCCACAGCCAGGTGCTGCTGGGGGGCCCTTGGGTTATGGCCATTATCAACCGAGTAACTCACCTGGATTTGCTGGCGGTTGGCTCGGATTTGGCTTGGATGAATATGGCAACTTCTCATCCTTTGGGGGGGGGGGAAGTGTGGGCTATCGCCCGCAATCGGTTGTCGTGCGTGGCTCGGGATCCAATTTTTCCGGATATAACTATCTGCGAGGCACCTGTAATAACGGAACTACCAATGTTAATACCAGTTGCTTGAGTCCAAAGGTAGATGGTAACGGTAGCGCCAACCATCGTTACCGTCTGACGATTGATTCACGAACCAGTGGGCGAGCGATGGTCAAAGTAGAGCGTGATACGGGAAGCGGGTTTATTTCTCTTATCGATTCGTTTGATGCGCTGGATCCTGCATTGGGGCAAAGTCCGTTACCGCAAGACTTTTATGTGTCATTGACAGGTTCTACAGGTGCCCTGACCAATATTCACGAACTCGATAACGTAGAAATATGTGCGCTGAAATCAAGAGAGGTAGGCGTTCAGGTAGATCATTTCGAGTTGCAGTATTCGGGTCAACCTCTGACCTGCAATCCGGAAGAGATCACTATCAAGGCGTGTGCAAATCCAGATTGCAGTCTGCTGATTACCGAACAAGTTGCTGTTTCCTTGTTGCCACAGAGTCTCCAGGATGGTGGTTGGTACCCACTGTCTGGTGCCAACAATGTGAGTGGCAATACGGTGACCTTTACCGGTGGAACGGGCAAAGTTTTGTTGCGTAACAATACTCAGGCCCAAGTGACGCTTGGTGTGAACAATTCCGTTCCTGCTGTCAAACCACTCAGTGAAACCTTGTGCAAGGCCGGGGCCGGTACGCCCAGTGCGGCAGCCTGTACCCTGAACTTTGCCGATAGCGGCTTCTTCTTTGATGTGCCTGATACTTATTCCAACCAGCCTCAGGATGTGACTATCAGTGCGGTCAAAAAAGACGATATTACCAAGCAATGTGTGCCCGGATTTACCGGTGTGAGGTCTGTCGGCTTTTGGGGAACGTACAACAATCCAAATACCAATAGCTTTGGTAGCAAGATCTCCATCGATGGCAATGCCATCGCTACCTATGCCGCCAGTGTTCCTTCACCAACGCCAACCACCCTTAACCTGACTTTCGATAATCAGGGTAAGGCGACCTTGAAAAAAGTGACCTACCCGGATGCGGGTCAGATGCAGCTTTCAGCCAGTCATAATGGCAGTGGTGAGACGGCGGGTCTGGTGATGACGGGGTCCGACACGTTTGTGGCACGTCCTGTCGGCTTGTGTATAACCCCTCCGCAAGGGGTCTGCGCGGCAGGTGATAGCAGTTGTCCGGTATTCAAAAAAGCAGGGGAAACGTTCCAGGTAGATATCAAGGCGATGGCCTGGGAGTCGGCCAATGATGGGGATATCTGCGTAGGGAATCAGACTACGCCCAACTTTGCCCTGCCCAATATTGCTCTGGGCAGTACGCTGGTGGCACCCAATCCGGGCACCAATGCAACGCTGGGTACTACCGCCTATAGCCATGTGGCTGCGGCCAACAGTGCCAATAACGTTAGCCAGACCGTGAGCGAGGTGGGAGTGTTCCGGATGACGGCGACGCCACCGGCGGCAAAGCCGCCAGAAGGAAGCACTGTATCTACGGGCTATTTCGGCTATACCATCCCTCCCGCCAGCAGCATGCCGGTGGGCCGCTTCGTACCCTGGGATTACAGTTTGAGTAATGGTTTTATCACGCCTGCCTGCAATGCCTTTACATACATGAGCCAGCCCTTTGCCAGCGGTTTTGTCCTCACTGCACGCAATCTGCAGAAAGGGACGACAGAGAACTATAAGGGGGCGTTCGCTAAAGGGGTTGCTGAGATGGTGGCTGCCAATGCTCTGGATGGGGTTGCGCGTGACAAGCGTATTACACTATCTCCCTCGCTCAGCTGGGCAAGTGGTATTGCGAGCGTTAATCAGCAGTCACCTTTGGGGCTGAATACCCGCTTTGATCGTGTAGTGAGTCCAGAAGCACCTTTCGCCACGTTGAGCTTTGGTCTCAAAGTCGATGATAAGGATGGCGGGAATACACTGTTGGCTAATTCAAATATGAATACTGCTGTCGCTGGGACATGTTCCGGATCGGGGTGTAATGCGGTGCTGCTGGGTACTCAAAAGCTGTTGTACGGCCGCCTGCAGGCTGGTACGGCGGCGGGCCTGGCCTCGGCGCCGCTGGCCATTCCACTGCAGATGCAATATTACGAAGGGGGCAACTGGCTGCAAAACAAGGAAGATAAATGTACCCAGCTCTCTTTGGCCAATCAGGGGTTCACTTTCCTCAATTCGAGTCACACCTTTGATGCGGCGACTCGCGAGCTGAATCTGGGGGCGGGCCGCAAGATCAAGCTGGGGTTGGGTAGTTCTGCACCGGGTGGGGATGCTGCACTGGCGAAAGAAGGGGAGATCCTGTTCCACTTTGCCAAGCCGGACATCTCGGTGCGCATCCCCTACAAGGTCGAATTGGCAAAACAGCCATCATCGCCACTCTGGTTGTCTGACCCAACGAGTGCCAATGACGGCAACCTGCAAGGTGAGGCCATTTTCGGCTCCAGCCGGGGTAATGACAGAATTATTTATCGGCGCGAAGTATTGCATTGAATGATGTGAAAGGGGGGCTGGCTCAACAGCATCCCCCTAAATCCTTGTTTATTAGTGTTTGCAAGCGTGTGCGAGTGAGTGATGACTCGCATTTTTGTCGCGCCTGATTGATTGGCGACAGTTTGAGCGCTTGCCCATTGGGGTGGGCATTGGTAAAGTTAGCCGGTTTTCTGCACCTCCAAATTCTTAGGATTTCCCGTAGCCATGTTCAAAAAGCTCAGAGGCGTCTTTTCCAACGATCTGTCGATCGATTTGGGAACTGCCAACACCCTGATCTATGTAAAAGATCAAGGGATCGTCCTTAACGAACCCTCAGTTGTCGCCATTCGCCAAGAGCGCGGGAACGCCAAATCGGTCGCTGCTGTTGGTCATGCCGCCAAGCAGATGCTGGGCCGTACCCCGGGCAACATTTCCGCAATCCGCCCGATGAAAGATGGCGTGATCGCCGATTTCTACGTGACCGAGAAGATGCTGCAGCACTTCATCAAACAGGTTCACGACAACAACTATTTCCGCCCCAGCCCACGTGTGCTGGTGTGTGTACCGTGCGGTTCCACCCAGGTTGAGCGTCGCGCCATCAAGGAGTCCGCACTGGGCGCCGGTGCCCGTGAGGTCTACCTGATCGACGAGCCTATGGCTGCTGCCATCGGTGCCGGCCTGCCGGTATCTGAAGCGACCGGTTCCATGGTGGTTGATATCGGTGGTGGTACCACTGAAGTGGCCATCATCTCTCTGAACGGTGTGGTTTACTCCCAGTCAGTCCGTATCGGTGGCGATAAGTTTGACGAAGCGATCATCAGCTACGTTCGTCGCAACTACGGCAGCCTGATCGGTGAAGCGACTGCCGAGCGCATCAAACACGAGATCGGCTCCGCCTATCCGGGCGAAGAGGTGCGCGAGATTGAAGTCCGTGGTCGCAACCTGGCTGAAGGTGTACCGCGCAGCTTCACTCTCAACTCCAACGAAATCCTGGAAGCGCTGCAAGAGCCGCTGTCCGGTATCGTGGCTGCCGTCATGGTGGCGCTGGAGCAATCTCCGCCGGAACTGGCTTCCGACATCTCCGAGCGCGGCATGGTGCTGACCGGTGGTGGCGCACTGCTGAAAGATATCGACCGTCTGCTGATGGAAGAGACCGGCATTCCTGTCGTCGTGGCCGAAGATCCCCTCACCTGTGTGGCCCGTGGCGGCGGCAAGGCGCTGGAGCTGATCGATATGCACGGTGGCGATCTGTTCCACTACGAATAAGACCCAAAGCCGGCCAGCGTGCCGGCTCTTTTTTGACGACCCATGAAACCCATTTTTGGTAGAGGCCCTTCGCTTCAGTTACGGTTGTTTCTCGCCGTCATCATCTCCATCGCTGCCATCGTCGCGGATTCCCGCTTCGGTGTGTTTACCCATGTCCGCGTCTACCTCAGTTCGTTAGTCAGTCCCCTGCAATACATGGCCAATGCGCCCGGTACCCTGCTCGACACCATGTCGACCCAGGTGCAGACCCGTGCCGATCTCATCGAGCAGACCAAGCAGCAGGAGCAGCAACTGTTCACTCTGCGTGCCCGTCTGCTCAAAATGGATCAGCTGGAGCACGAGAATCAGCGGCTGCGTGAGCTGCTGGGTTCGCCGGTGCACAAGGAGTCCCGCAAGATGGTGGCCGAGCTGCTGTCAGTGGATTCTGACCCCTTCAGCCATCAGGTGCTCATCAACAAGGGGGCGCTGGATGGCGTCTACAACGGTCAGGCGGTGATCAACGATCAGGGGGTGATTGGTCAGGTGCTCCACGTGGGCTCCACCACCAGTCGCGTGCTGCTGATCACCGACTCCAGCCACGGTATTCCGGTGCGGGTGCTGCGCAACGACTTGCGCGCTATTGCCTCCGGCAGTGGTGAGCTCGACAAGCTTGAGCTGCGCAACCTGCCGCGCAACACCGATATTCAGGTGGGTGATCTGCTGGTCACCTCGGGTCTGGGTGGCCGCTTCCCGGAAGGTTATCCGGTGGCGACTGTGACCCGCTCCGAGTATGTGGAGGGCAAGCCCTTCGCCCAGGTCGAGGCCAAGCCGCTGGTGGAGCTGGACAGACTGCGCTATCTGCTGCTGCTGTGGACCGACAAGAAGCCTGAAGTTCATGATGAGGATGGCGAACGGGCGGCTCCCGCTGCGTCCGCCGCAGGAGCCACCCGCTGATGCTAGAACCCGCCAGCGGCAGGATCTGGATCTGGATCTCGATCCTGCTGGCCTTGAGCCTGTCGATCCTGCCGCTTCCTTTCGAATTTGACCCCTTCCGCCCGGACTGGCTGGCCATGGTGCTCATCTACTGGGCGCTGGCCTTGCCGCACCGGACCAACGTCGGCACCGCCTGGGTGGCGGGCCTGCTGCTGGATGTGCTGCTTGGCAGCACCCTCGGCGTGCGGGCGATGGCGATGGCCATCACCACCTATCTGGCGGCCTTCCAGTTCCAGAAGATCCGCAACTTCTCCCTCTGGCAGCAGGCACTGATCATCGGTGGCCTCTCGCTGGTGGGTAAAATGACGGTATTCTGGGCCGAGCATCTGTTCAGCCAGGCCAGTCTCAACTTCTCCTACTTTTGGTCGACGTTGACGACGATGCTAATATGGCCCTGGGTGTTTCTGGTGCTGCGCAAGGTGCGGCGCCGCTTCAATATCAGGTAAATATGAACAAAAACAACGAACCACAACTCTATCTCGCCTCGGCTTCTCCCCGTCGCCGTGAACTGCTGACCCAGATTGGCTACCGCTTCGAGGTGCTGAAACTGGATGTGCCCGAGCAGCGGGAAGAGGGTGAAAAGGCGCAGGATTATGTCTGCCGTCTCGCCCGTGACAAGGCGATGGCGGGCGTGGCGTGTGCGCCGACGGCGTTGCCGGTGCTGGGTGCCGACACCATAGTGGTGCTGGGCGACCGGGTACTGGAGAAACCGTCCGATCTGCTGGATGCCAAAGATATGCTGGAGTCCCTCTCCGGCAAGGTGCATCAAGTAATGACGGCGGTAGCGCTGGCCAGCAAGGAGCGTTGTGACGTGCGTCTGGTCACCACCAACGTGGCGTTTCGCAAGCTGGACGAGGCCGAGATCGAGGCCTACTGGCAGACCGGTGAGCCCTGTGACAAGGCCGGGGCGTATGGCATTCAGGGTATTGCCGGCAAGTTTGTTAGCCGCATCGAAGGGAGCTATAGCGCCGTGGTCGGCCTGCCCCTGCTGGAGACAGACCTGCTGATCAAGCATCATCTGGAACAGCTCAAATAATTTCCCGTCAGCTGTGCTCTGCTGCGTTTCTCCCTTGCGCGCGTTGTACCGGATTGGCTCTATAGAATTCAAAACTGGAACAGGCAAGGTTACTTATGTCGGTAGAACTGCTGGTTAACGTTACCCCCTCCGAAACCCGGGTCGCTCTGGTCGAAAACGGTCTGCTGCAGGAAGTGCATGTAGAGCGTCAGGCCAAGCGCGGCATTGTCGGCAATATCTACAAAGGCAAGATCAGTCGGGTGCTGCCCGGCATGCAAGCGGCATTCGTCGATATCGGCATGGACAAGGCGGCGTTTCTCCATGCCTCCGACATCGTGCCGCACACCGAATGTGTGGCGGTGAAGGAGAAGGAGCAGTTCCAGGTCGGTAACATCGCCGAGCTGGTGCGTCAGGGACAGGACATCATGGTGCAGGTGGTGAAAGATCCACTGGGTACCAAGGGTGCCCGTCTCACTACCGATATCACCCTGCCATCCCGCTATCTGGTCTTTATGCCGGGCAGTGCCCACGTCGGTGTCTCCCAACGTATCGAGTCCGAAGCGGAGCGGGAGCGCCTCAAGCGCACCGTAGCTGGCTATGTGGACGAGCTGGGTGGCTACATCATCCGCACCGCCGCCGAAGGGGTGGGGGAGCAGGAGCTGGAGCAGGATGCTGCCTTCCTCAAACGGCTGTGGCGCAAGATCCTCGAGCGCAAGCAGAAGTATCCACCCTGCAAGATCCTCTACGAGGATCCCAGTCTGGCATTCCGGGTAGTGCGCGACTTCGTCGGTGCCGAGCTCGACAAGATCCGCGTCGACTCGCGCCAGAGCTTCGATCAGCTCAAGCGCTTCACTGAAGAGTACGTGCCTGAGCTGGCCAGCAAGCTGGAGTACTACCCCGGCGAGTCGCCGATCTTCGATCTCTACGACGTGGAGAACGAGATCCAGCGGGCGCTGGAGCGCAAGGTGGAGCTGAAATCCGGCGGCTACCTCATCATCGACCAGACCGAAGCCATGACCACGGTGGATATCAATACCGGCGCCTTTGTCGGTCATCGCAATCTGGAAGAGACCATCTTCAACACCAACGTCGAGGCGACGGCGGCCATCGCCCGTCATCTGCGCCTGCGCAATCTCGGCGGCATCATCATCATCGACTTCATCGACATGCAGTCGGAAGATCACCGCCGTCGGGTGCTGCACAGCCTGGAGCAGGCGCTCTCAAAGGATCGCGCCAAGACCAACGTCAATGGCTTCTCCCAGCTTGGTCTGGTGGAGATGACCCGCAAGCGCACCCGCGAGAGTCTGGAGCATGTGCTCTGCTCCGAGTGCCCCGAGTGCAAGGGGCGCGGCCGGGTCAAGACGGTGGAATCGGTCTGCTTCGAGATCCTGCGGGAGATCATCCGGGTTAATCGTGCCTACGATGCGGATCAGTTCACCGTCTATGCGGCCCCGGCCGTAGCCGACTACCTCCATGGCGAGGAGTCCCACAGTCTGGCTGAGCTGGAAGTGTTCATCGGCAAGCAGGTGCGGGTAGTGAGCGAACCCCTCTGTGGTCAGGAGCAGTTCGACGTGGTGATGATGTAATTGGTCTATCGCTGGCTGAGTCGGGGCTGGTTGGCCCTGGGGGTCCTGTTCGTACTGATGGCCACGCTGGTCACCTTGGTACGGGTCGGGGGCCCTTTGCTGAATCAATACCGGGAGAGTCTGATCCACACTCTGCTGGGCGATTCACAACTCAAGGTCAGCGTGGAGCAAGTGGGGCTGGACTGGACACAATCCGGGCCCGCGCTCGAACTACAGCAACTCGCCATCGCCCCGGATTCGGGGCGTTTTACCGTACAGCTTGGCAAAGCCTGGGTGCATCTCGACTTCTGGCGCACCATTAACGAGCTCAAGCCGGTGTTTGGCGAGCTGATCCTCAGCGATGGCGATATCACCATCGACTTGCGCCAACCGGCTGACGACAGCCCCTCCGGCGATCCCCAGCAGGGCGCCCTGCTGCGCTTTCTGCTGACCCAGCTCTCTACCTTCGATGTGCACAACACCCGCCTCAGCGTCACCACCTCCCTCGGTGATCTGCGCGCCCTCGACATCGCCCAACTGCGCTGGCAGAACCGTGGCAAGCGCCATCAGGGGGTCGGCAAGGCTTACCTCATCAACGGGGTGGGCGAGAGCACCCTCGATCTGATTCTGGATGTGGACGCCCCGACTGCCCGGCTCGATCGCCTCAAGGGACAACTCTATCTGGGGGCCCGCCAGCTCGATATCACCCCGACCCTGGCCAAAATCCATGCGGGCGAACCCAAGGTTGCCGGTCAGCTCGACTTCCAGCTCTGGAGCGAGTTTGACAGCGGCAAGCTGGGCAATACCCTGCTGGCGTTTGGCAACAACTACCTGATCTGGAAGGATCCCAAGAAAGGGGAGATGCACCGTTTCGGTCTCGATGGTGGCAAGATCCAGCTGCGCCGTGACGGCACTGACTGGCAACTGGCCAGCCACAACGTCACCTTCAAGCTGGATGGCAAACCCTGGTTGCAGAGCCGCTTGCAACTGGAGCGGATTGGGGAGCGGGTGCAGGGCTATCTGCCCAGCATAGAGTTCGACAAGATCACCCAGATCAGTCAGCTGGTCTCGGCGCTCTACCCCACACTCTGCGAGACCCTGCGCCAGACCAATCCGCAGGGGGCGGTGCAGGATCTGACGCTGCTGGCCAATGCCGACTGGCAGGATCTCTCCCTCAGCGGCCGCTTCAGCAAGGTGCGCCTCAAGGCGTGGCAGGATATACCCGGGATGCAGGATCTCAACGGCGAGTTCTGGCTTACTCCGACCGGCGGTAGCGCCAGATTGGCGCTGGCGAATGACAAGGTGGATCCCGCCCGTCACTTCAAGATGCCGATCCCGGTCGACAACTTCTCGGCCCGCCTCGACTGGTGGCGCGAGGAACAGGGCTGGGTGCTCTACGGGCAGGATATCGCGCTGGATAACCCGGATCTGACCCTGGCCAGCCGTTTCCGCCTCGATCTGTTCGAGCACCCTTTCCTGGCCCTGACCGGCCGCATCGATGTGAAGAATGCGGGCCATGCGGATCGCTACTTCCCGCTGCAGGCGATGGACAAGGGGCTGGTGGATTACCTGAGCGGCGCCATCAAGGGGGGCAAGGCCAAGGGGGCCGACCTGCTCTGGTATGGCGAGTTCAGGGACTTTCCCTACGACAACGGCAAGGGCATCTTCCAGGTGGCGGTGCCGCTGGAGCAGGCCACCTACGAGTTCTTCCCCGGTTGGCAACCGCTCACCGACCTGCAGATCGACCTGTTGTTCCAGAATGCCGGTCTCGATATGCGCAGCCGATCCACCAAACTCGGCAAGGCGAGCTCCGACTCGGTGCATGCCTGGATCCCGGATCTCTCCCCCGGCGCCCACCTCTATGTGGATGCCAAGGTGCAGGGAGAGGGCAAGGCCATCAGCGACTACCTGCAGGACTCTCCGCTGGGCAGTTCGGTAGGTCAGGCGCTGCGGGAGATCGAGATCCGCGGCCCGATGGCAGGATCGGTCAAGCTCGACATTCCTCTCGATGGCGAGAGCGAGGTGAAGGCGAGCGGCGATGCCACCTTCAGCAACAACAAGGTGCTGGTCGCCAGTCTGGATCTGCCGCTGGAGAAGGTGCAGGGGCGCCTCGAATATGACAACGAACAGACCCGTTTCAACAACCTCAAGGCGAGCCTGTGGAACCAGCCGTTGACCCTCGACTATCAGGGGCGCCAGCATCCGGATCACTATCAGGTCGACCTCGATTTCAAGGGGCAGTGGGATAGCCGCCGCCAACCCGCCGCCATCTCCTCGTACGGTATCCTCAACGGCCGCAGCAACTGGGGCGGCAAGCTCGGGTTGACCCTGCCTGACAGCAAGCCGTTCAGCTTCCAGCTGGCGCTCGACTCCAACCTGCAGGGGATGGGGCTGGATCTGCCGCTGCCACTGGCCAAGAACAGTGCCAGCCGGCTGCCGCTCAAGGTTATCGCCCGTGGCCGGGATGGCAGCGCCGACATTCGTGCCGTGCTGGGGGCCGATGTGGATATGCAGACCCGACTGGTCTACGGCGAAGGGGTGCCTTATCTCAGTAGGGTGCGGGTCGATATAGGCCAGCCGGGCGCCCGGGTAATGCGCGATGCCCCCATGCTGCTTGCCATCAACCAGCAGGAGGCCGATGTCGGTGGCTGGCTGGCGCGACTTAAACAATGGCTGCCGGCGCAGAATCAGACCGGCAACGCGGTGGTCGGCCCCGCCTTCCTGCCACAGGAGTGGTGGGTGGATGGACAGCTGGCCCGCGCCTATATCGGCAGCGCCACCCTCAAGGCGGCGCGTTTCACCGTGGGGCCGACCAATCAGGCTACCGAAGTGATGATCGACAGCCCCGATGTGATGGGGGTGATCCGCCTGCCCGCAGTGGCCAATCGCCCGGTGGATGCCAAGTTTGCCCGCATCTACTGGTCTGGCAAGAGTTCGGATCTCAGCCCGGATCCCGATGCCAAGCAGGACAACGCCATCATGGCCTCCATCCCCTGGTTGAAGGTGAGCTGTGTCGATTGCCGCTTTGGTGAGCTACCTCTTGGTGAAGTGAAAGGGGAGCTGGTGCCCGGCGCCAACAAGGTGACCCTCAAGGGGCTGGATGTGCGGCTGGCGGGGAGTCAGCTCACCGGCAGCGTCGACTGGCTGGCCGATGGCAACCGGATGCAGACCCGTGCCCGTGGCAAGCTGACCAGCAACAACAGCGAGCTGCTGCTCAAGCGGCTCGGCTACACCTCGCCCATCGGCGATGCTCCCGGCTCCCTCGCTTTTGATCTGAACTGGCAGGATGTGCCCTACCGCCCGAGTCTGCCGACTCTGGGGGGAAGTGCCAACTATCAGCTGGAGGGCGGCACCCTGCGGGAGGTCAACGACAAGGGGGCGCGGCTGCTCTCCCTGCTCAGCCTCGACTCCCTGCTGCGCAAGCTGCGGCTCGATTTTCGCGATGTGTTCGACAAGGGCTTCTACTTCGAATCCATGTCCGCCTCTGCCACCATCAAGCAGGGGCAGGTCAGCAACGATGATTTCTATATGAAGGGGGCGGCAGGCAACCTTCGCGGCGAGGGGATCGCCGATCTGGTGCGCTGGCGGCTCGACTACGAGCTGAGCTTCTCCCCCAATCTGGGGGGCACCCTGCCGGTGGTGGCGGCCTTCTCCATCACGCCGGTCACGGGGCTTTATGTGCTGGCCCTCTCCAAACTGCTGGAGCCGGTGGTGGATGTGGTGACCCGTATCGATTTTCGCATCTCGGGCCCGCTCGACGCACCCAAGCTGATCGAGGCGGGACGAGATCGCGCGCGCATCATGCTCAACCAGCAGCAGAAAGAGACGGTTGACGCCGTTGCTCCCAGCCTGCCGGCCCAAGAGGTGACCCCTTTCCTGCTGAGCCCCAAACACGCGGGGCCCGCTCAGCGCTGAACGAGCGGCCCGGCACCATCACAAGGAGTGAGCCATGATCCGACATATCCTGCTGATCGCCTTCAAACCGGACACCCAGCCTGCCCGGATAGATGCGGTGCGTACCGCCTTTCTCGCCATTCCCCATCAGGTCAGCGGCGTGACCGCCGTGGAGTGGGGGGAGAATGACAGCCCGGAGGGGAGGGATGATGGCTTTACCCACAGCGTGCTGATGACCTTCGCCGATGAAGCAGTCCGCCAGCGCTATCTGCCCCATCCGGATCACGATGCCCTCAAGGCCATCTTTCGCCCGGTGCTGGAGCGCATCATAGTGCTGGATTACACCCTGCAGCCCGGGGATGCGGTTGCTGTCGGGGTTCCGTCATGATGAAGGATGAGCGCTGGTCTGCCATCCCGCCACTGCAGCGCGCACTGCTGGAATCGGTTATGAAACATGGCACAGCTCATCCTGCGATTGATGCTGGGGTAGTGGTTGGGTCGCTCGCCAAGGGCAAGGCAGACCGGGTATCCGATGTCGATCTCTTGCTGCTGGCCGAGCCCGGCTTCCATAAGCAGGGAGACGAACTGGTGCGCACCATTGTGGGGGATCGGCCCATCTTTCACTGCTGGCAAGGAAGACATGAAGAGGTCTGTTCATACTGGCGCTTCATCTTCCTCGACATGTCCAGCATCGAGATCCACATCCTTGATCGGGGGGCTGAGTTCCCCCTTGCCAAACCTTACTTGCCACTGTTCGATAAAACCTCCTCCCTTGGTGCGCTTGAGGTAGCTGGCCCCGCCCCAAGCCATTGGGACTTTCCTGCCTATATGGCCGAAGGGGATGGCCTGGTGTGGGAGTTGTTCGATTGCCTCAAATGGGCGGAACGGGGCCAGCGTGGCTTGGTCAGGCATCATCTTCGCAAGCTGCTGGCCGAGATGGATAAAGACCCGAATATTGTGGATCGCGATTAACGCGGACAAGGAGAACGTCATGTGGTTAGCCGCAATACAGCTGGTATCTGGCCGTCACTGGCAGGATAACCGGGAGCAGATCGCCGCCGAACTGGCGGCCTTGCCCAAAGAGCGGCCGCTGCTGGTGCTGCTGCCGGAGAACTTCGCCCTGTTTGGCGAACGGCAGGGTTATCTGGATGGGGCCGAGGCCATAGGTGAGGGCCCGATCCAGCAGCAACTGGCTGAATGGGCCCGCGATTATGGCATCTGGCTGGTGGCCGGGGCTATGCCGACCACCATCGCAGATTCCGACCATATCCACACCAGCTCGCTGGTGTTTAACCCAAGCGGTGAGCTCAGGGGCCACTACCACAAGATCCACCTGTTCGACGTGGATGTGGCGGACAATCACGGTCGCTACCGTGAGTCGGAGACCTTCAGCCCGGGGGAGGCGCCTGTGTTGGTGGACTCTCCCTTTGGTCCCCTCGGCCTCTCGATCTGTTATGATTTGCGCTTTCCCGAGCTCTACCGCCAGTTGACCCGTGCCGGTGCCCGCGTGCTGCTGGTGCCTGCCGCCTTTACCGCCGTGACCGGCGAGGCGCACTGGGAGCCACTGCTGCGGGCTCGCGCCATCGAAAACCAGTGCTACGTAGTCGCTGCCAATCAGGGCGGCACTCACGAAACGGGGCGCCAGACCTGGGGCCACAGCATGGTGATCGACCCTTGGGGCCGGGTGCTGGCTTGCCAGCCATCGGGCCGTGCCACTGTGCTGGCACAGATGGATGCCGAGCTTATTGATGAATTGCAGCGCACTATGCCGGTGCTGAGGCATGCCCGGTTGCTGTGATCCCGGGGTGTTGATTGACGTAGGGTGCAACAAGCGAAGCACATTGCACCTGTGCCGATCTTGGGGTTGGCGGCGCCATTCACGGCGCCCATTGCACCCTGCGCATACGAACTGAACACCGGGCCACACCGGATGAATTAACCGTTACGACATCTCACGTCGAGATTGGAGAAGAAGATTGAGTCTATTGAGCCAGGTTAGTGCCTCCCTGTTGGCCCCGAACGATCTCGACGAAGGGCGCCTGCAGCAGCTGCTCGGCAGCCTGATGAGCCATCAGGTGGAGTTCGGCGATCTCTATTTCCAGCGCAGCTGGCACGAGTCCTGGATGCTGGAAGATGGCATCGTCAAGGATGGCAGCTACAACATCGATCAGGGGGTCGGGGTGCGCGCCGTCAGCGGCGAGAAGACCGGCTTCGCCTACTCGGACGAGCTGAGCCTGCTGGCACTGCAACAGTCGGTGACTGCCGCTCGCGGCATCGCCGCAGCCGGTGCTCACGGCAAGGTGAAGGCGTGGGCCCGCACCGAAGCGAACCTGCTCTATCCGGCCATGGATCCGCTGCAGACCCTCGACAAGCATCAGAAGATCGCCCTGCTGGAGCAGATGGACAAGTTCGCCAGAAGTCTGGATCCCGCCATCAATCAGGTGATGGCCTCCATCAGCGGCGTCTACGAAGAGGTGCTGGTGGCTGCCACCGACGGCACCTTGGCCGCGGATGTGCGTCCGCTGGTGCGTCTGTCGGTGACTGTGATTGCCGAGAAGGGCGATCGCCGCGAGCGTGGCAGTGCCGGTGGCGGCGGGCGCTTTGGTTACGACTGGTTCCTCGAACTGGACGGGCTGGAGAGCCGCGCCTTTGGCTATGTGCGTGAAGCTGTGCGTCAGGCACTGGTCAACCTGGAAGCCATCGACGCGCCAGCCGGTACCATGCCAGTGGTGTTGGGCTCCGGCTGGCCTGGCGTGCTGCTGCACGAGGCGGTAGGTCATGGTCTGGAGGGGGATTTCAACCGCAAGGGATCTTCCGCATTTGCTGGCCGCATCGGCGAGCAGGTGGCCTCCAAGCACTGCACCATCGTCGATGATGGCACCCTGCTGGGGCGGCGCGGCTCCGTCTCCATCGATGACGAGGGCACACCGGGTGGCTACAACGTGCTGATCGAGAACGGCATCCTCAAGGGTTACTTGCAGGACAAGCAGAACGCCCGTCTGATGGGGGTGCCACTCACCGGCAACGGGCGCCGCGAATCCTACGCTGCCATGCCGATGCCGCGCATGACCAACACCTACATGCTGGCGGGCCAGTACGATCCGGCCGAGATCATCGCTTCGGTGAAGAAGGGCATTTATGCCCCCAACTTCGGTGGCGGTCAGGTGGACATCACCTCCGGCAAGTTTGTCTTCTCCGCCTCCGAGGCCTACCTCATCGAGGATGGCAAGATCACTGCCCCCATCAAGGGCGCGACCCTGATCGGCAACGGCCCCGAAGCGATGAGCCAGGTCTCCATGGTGGGCTGCGATCTTGCGCTGGATCGCGGTGTCGGCATCTGCGGCAAGGAGGGGCAGAGCGTGCCGGTCGGTGTCGGCCAACCCACCTTAAAACTGGATCAGCTCACCGTGGGTGGCACGTCGTAGGTTGGGTTAGCCGCGCAGCGGCGTAACCCGATGTATTCAAACCCCGGCCCTTGCCGGGGTTTTGCTATTCAGGGAACCACAGGCAACAAAAAGCCCCGGTCGTTGGACCGGGGCTGGCGGGTTATTCGGTATCAGTTGACGGATATGGCGCGGGCGTCGATGAAATAGCGAGCGTTACCCTGTTTGTCGATCTGGATTTTGGCAACCAGCTGCTCTTGATCTTTATATTCCCAGCGTTGCTCGATCTTGGCGAGGGATGGGCTCGCAATCCCAACCACGTTCAGGTACTCGTGAAACAGGCTATGGCTCCCTATTTCGGTCAGCATCTTGTCCATCTGCATACTCTCCTGAAGTTGAGTGGGTATTCATCAACAAACCTATCAGCGTCCATCTGAATACAGTCTGTATGAAAAACAAACTAACTCATTTGTGTGTCAATAACATGATCAGGAACAAGATCAGTGCAGATCGTCAGGGACTTTTTGATACCGTTTTCAATCAGAGCCGGTGGGCTTCTGCGGCAACTGATCAAACGTGCCGGAAGCCTTTGGGAGCGCAGGTGCGGTTTGCACGGTCTGGCCGCCGTGGAAGACCGGATCCTGTGCCACTTCCTTGATGCCGTTGATGCAAAACTGCATACCCATGCAGACCAGCAGGAAGCCCATGATGCGGGTCATGGCGTCGATGCCGGTGGCGCCCAGGATCTTGCAGACCGGATCCGCCAGCTTCAATACTCCCCAGCTGATCAGGCTCATCAGGGCAAACGCCGTTACCACACCGGCGTAGATGGTGAGGCGGTTGTACTCGTCAGGCAGCTCGGCAATCTGGGCTGCCCCGCTTATTACCAGCGCCATGGTACCTGGCCCGCACATGCTGGGCATGGTGAGCGGTACGAAGGCAATGCTCTGGTTGATATCGACCCCGCTCTGCTGGCTGGGGGCGGGGAACAGCATGCGAAAGCCGATAAAGCCGATGATGAGGCCACCGGCCAGGCGCAAGCCCGGAATGGAGATCCCGAACAGATCCAGGATCGAGGATCCGATAAAGAAGGTGATGCAGAGGGTGCAGAACAGATAGATGGCGGCCAGATTGACCTGACGGCGCACGTGTTCGCGCGACATCCCCTTGCTCAGCCCCAGCAGCAGGGTGGCCGTGGTGGGCGGGTTGACCATGGGCAGCAGCGCCAGCAAGGTGAGTAATACGACCTGAAAGAACATCTTGAGCCTCGGATAAAGAGTTGGAAGCCATGGGGCGATGCGGGTGGCAGGCCCCAGAGGGAGGCTATCTTATGCTGGCGAAACTGAACATAAGCAGTACAAAAAAGCCCCGGCAGATGCCGGGGCTTGTTGTTCGGGTCAGACCGCTTGTGGCGCTTGCTGCTGCCGGATGGCCCGTTGCTGGAACCAGAGCCAGAGACCTATGGCGAAACCCAGCACCGACAGGCTCACCACATAGTGGGAGGGGGCCAGCATGTCGCTCTTCATCCAGAGGGTAACCGCCATCGGGGTGAGGCCGCCGAAGATGGCGTAGGCCACGTTGTAGGAGAACGACAGACCGGAGAAACGCACCACCGGTGGGAAGGCGTTGACCATCACGTAAGGCACTGCGCCGACAATCCCGACAGCAAAGCCTGCCAGCATGTAGAGCGGCACCAGCTGACTCGTACCGGCCGCCAGACCGTGATAGAAGGCGTAGCTGGAGCCCGCCAGCAGTAGGGAGCCGAACATGAAGGTGAGACCGCTGCCCAGCAGGTCGATCAGTCGGCCATAGACGATGCAGCCGAGGGTCAGGGCCACGATGGCCAGCGAGTTGGCGGTCAGGGCGTCAGCCGGGCTGATGCCATAGACCTTCTGCAGATAGGTGGGGGTCATCAGGATCACCACCACGATACCGGCGGAGAGCAGCCAGGTGAGCAGCATGGAGACCACCACGCTGCTCTTGTGGTTGCGCAGCACCGACTTGAGGGGCAGTTCGTCAGCCAGGGTCTTGTTGGCTTGCATCTCGGCGAAGACCGGGGTCTCGTGCAACCAGCGACGCAGGTACATGGCGATGATGCCGAAGATACCGCCCAGCAGGAAGGGCACTCGCCAGCCCCACTCGCTCACTTCGGCCGGGGTCAGGCTCTTGTTGACCGCAGTGGCGATGAGGGAGCCAAGCAGGATGCCGGCCGTCAATCCCGCCGTGAGCGTGCCGCAGGCGACCCCGACCCGACGGGCAGGGACGTGCTCGGCGACAAACACCCAGGCGCCGGGCACTTCACCGCCGATGGCGGCGCCTTGCAGGATCCGCAGGCCCAGCAGGGCGATGGGGGCGCCGATGCCGAGCACTGCATAGGTGGGCAACAGACCGATCAACAGGGTCGGCAGCGCCATCATGATGATGCTGAGGGTGAACATCCGCTTGCGACCGATGAGATCGCCAAAGTGGGCCATGATGATGCCGCCAAGCGGGCGGGCCAGATAACCGGCGGCGAAGATGCCGAAGGTCTGGAACTGGCGCAGCCACTCGGGAATATCGGCCGGGAAGAACAGCTCGCCGATGACCACGGCGAAGAAGACGAAGATGATGAAGTCGTAAAACTCCAGCGCGCCGCCGAGGGCAGCCAGACTCAGGGTTTTGTAATCCTGTCGATTGAGGGGGCGGGCGTGATCGTGCTGTTGTGTGGTCGTGGTCATATCCGTATGTTTCCCATCGGTTTTTTTAGTTATTGTCACCCCGTGCAAGGGGCATATACAGGTGATCGAGAGTATGCTGCCTGCCTCTTGTGTGTAAATCGCGCAATTCGCAACACTGTCTTGCATCTTTTTGGGGCAATCCGAGTGCCCCGCTGGCGGAGGAATGATGGAAAAGAAACGGGTACTGCTCTCCTGGAGCAGCGGCAAGGATTGCGCATGGGCACTGCATCAGTTGCGGCAAGATCCCGCCATCGAGGTGGTGGGGCTGTTTACCACCCTCAATCAGGCATTCGAGCGGGTGGCGATGCACGGGGTGCGCAAGCAGCTGTTGACCGAGCAGGCCGCCTGCGTCGGGCTGCCCCTCATCACCATCGATCTGCCCTGGCCCTGCAGCAACGAGGATTACGCCCGCATCATGACCGGCTTTATCGCCGATGTGGTGGCACAGGGGATCCGCCATATGGCCTTTGGCGATTTATTCCTCGAGGATGTGCGCGCCTACCGTGAAAAGCAGCTGGCAGGCACCGGCATCGAACCACTGTTCCCGCTGTGGGGCAGTAATACCCGTGAACTGGCGCCGCAGATGGTGGCCGCTGGATTGAAGGCGCGGATCAGTGCTCTCGACCCGAACAAGCTGGATGCCAGCCTGGGTGGCCATGACTTTGACGAGGCACTGCTGGCGGCGCTGCCGGAGGGGGTCGATCCGTGCGGCGAGAACGGCGAGTTTCACACCCTGGCCTATGATGGCCCCATGTTCTCCCGTCCGCTCGGCATTCGGGTCGGCGAGACAGTGCTGCGCGACGGCTTCGTCTTTACCGATCTGCTGCCAATCGAAGATTAATTATCGGGCGTCAAATGCTCCCTTTTGCAGGAGCATTCACAGATTTGAGAGGCGGGATGGGGGCACTATTGGCCCCCTCTTTTGATTGAAGATGACAACCTGCCTTATGAAACACCTCTCTCGTCCGGTGCTGCTTGCCTCCTTGCTGGCTGCCGCCCTCTCTCTGCCTGCGGTAGCAGGTCAAGCCGCTACCGTTCAGCCAATCCCTGCCGGTGTCACCACCGTCACCTTGGCCCAGCAGGCGCCGATCCACTGGGTGTCGGTGGAGCAGATTGCCAAGAGCCTTGATGGATTGCCGCCGATGGCGGTCGGGTTTGATATCGACGATACCCTGCTCTTCTCCAGCCCGGGCTTCTATCGCGGCAAACAGGAGTTCTCGCCCAACGACGAGAGCTATCTGAAGAACCCCGCCTTCTGGGAGAAGATGAATAACGGCTGGGATGCGTTCAGCATGCCGAAAGAGGTGGGCAAGGCGCTCATCGCCATGCATCTCAAGCGCGGTGACCACATCTATTTCGTCACCGGCCGCTCGGCCACCAAGACTGAAACCGTGAGCCAGACTCTGCAGCAAACCATGAATATTCCGGCCGACCAGCTCAATCCGGTGATTTTTGCCGGTGATCAGCCGGGCCAGAACACCAAGGTGCAGTGGCTCAAGGATAAGCAGATGAAGCTCTTCTACGGAGACGCCGACGGGGATATCAAGGCGGCGCAGGAGGTCGGCATTCGCGGCATTCGTCTGCTGCGTGCCGCCAACTCCAGCTATCGGCCACTGCCGTTGGCAGGGGCGCTGGGGGAAGAGGTGATCGTCAACTCCCAGTTCTGATCCGGAGCGGATCCATGCAACAAGGGCGGGGCCATTGGCACCCGCCCTTTTGCATCCGTCATCCTGCTCGGGTCAGTCGTCTGCCCACGGCATCTCGGGCAGGCTGTCGAGGAACTCGCCGTAACGGGTGAGATTGAAGGGGCCCTGATCGGCCTCCATCGCCATCAGCTCGGCCCCGAGGGCGCAGGCGATATATTGCAGCGCCTCTTCCCGCGGGGTGCCCTTCATTACCAGCCGCATCAGGGTCGCCTTCACATGGGGCGGGTGATCGTCGTTGAGCTGGTTCTCCACCATCTCCAGCAGCGCGTCTTCATCAAAAAATTCCTGAGTGTCGTTCATGGGATATCCGCAACAGTGAATGTGGCGGCCAGTATAGCCTGAATGTGACTAACACCTTGAATGACCAGCGAATAAACAATCCGATGGGGAGGCCATTTGTTACCCATAATTAGGAGGAGTTTGCCAAGGCAAACAGGTTGGAACACAGATAACATGGATGGACACGCCTATGCCCACGATAGATTCCCTGCTGGCCGAGCCCAAGCTACTGCCCCAGATCCCGGAAGTGATGCGCGATTTGATCCAGACCTTCAATGAAAAGGATCCGGATCTGCTCAAGATCAGCAAGTTGATCAACAAGGACCCTGTCATCTCCGCCAAGTTGCTGCGCTTGGCCAACTCGGCCAAATTCGGCAGCAGTCGTCAGATCGGCACCGTCAATGAGGCCGCGGTGCGGCTTGGATTGGCGATGGTGCGCAACATGGTGCTGGCCTGCGGGCTCACCGAATCGGTCACTGCGGTGCCCGGCATTGACCTCAAACATTTCTGGGGTTGCGTCTTCAACGTGGCTGAGCTGGCGCGTCGTCTGGCGGTGAAGAAGGGGATGAAGGGGGATGAGGTCTTTACCTGCGCGCTGCTCTACGATCTTGGCCGACTGGTGATGCACGTAGGCCTGCCGGAAAACACAGTCCACCACATTCACGATCTGGAGTTGCACAAGGGACGGGCCAAGGCGGAAGAGCTGGTGGTCGGCTTCAACTATGCCCAGGTCGGGGCGGCCATGGCACGTTACTGGAAGTTTCCCGAGACCATCAGCAATGCGGTGGAGTATCACTACAACCCCATGCTGGCCAAGGAGTTCTCCGCCGAGGCCGGGTTGATCCATCTGGCGATCGTGCTGGCTGCGCAATCCGATGTGGGGGAAGAGGCGCCACCCGAGTGGCCCCACAAGGTGGCAGATGCATTGGGGCTGAGCTGGGCCGATTGCGCTGCCCAGTTCACTGCGCTGCGCGAGCAGGGTAATGGCTACGCCGGATTACTGGCTGCCTGAGCCCGTTTATCCCATCTCATCAGGGGCCAACATGGCCCCTTTTCATGGCCGATGGTGCCACAGGCTTGCCAGCCCGGGAGTGACGGGGCACTCTTTGCCCTTCACTTTCCGTTTGAGAGCTCTTGCCATGATTACCTCCTCCCGCCTGATCCTGCGCGAAATGATCGTCACCGACGCCCCCTTCATCCTTGAGCTGCTCAATGACGGCGACTTTTATCGCTACATCGGTGATCGGGGCATTCGCACCCTGGAGCAGGCGCAGGAGTATATCCAGCAGGGACCGGCGGTCAGCTATGCCCGCTATGGTCACGGGCTCTATCTGGTGGAGCGCAAGGAGGACGGTGCCAGCCTCGGTATCTGCGGCCTGATCAAGCGCGACGCCCTGGAGCAGGTCGATATCGGTTATGCCTTCCTGCCGCAATATCGCGGTCAGGGCTACGCCATCGAAGCGGCGCAGGCCGTCCTCGTCGATGGAAAAAGCCGGTTGGGGATCGGGCAGGTAGTTGCCATCGTCACTCCGGGCAACGAGCGATCCATCGGCCTGCTGGCCAAGCTGGGGTTGGTGCGCAGCCGACTGGTCAAGTTGAGCGAAGATGCTGATGAGTGCCTGCTGCTGGAGCAGTGATCAGGGTCAGAGAGCTGGAAAGCGAATGGCGAGGTGGCTGTCAGGCTGAGTGACAAGCAAGAGCCCAGGTCTGGCTAAAGGCGTGAGAGAGAAGCAAAGAGGCCGCCGTGAGTTGCGGCCTGTCTGCATCGGGCGCTGCCGGAGGGCAGGCAGGATCAGTTGAGGTCTTCGATGGAGAACTCGCCAGCGATACCATCACAGGAGATGGCGAAACCGCCGCTGAAGCGGGTGCTGAACTGGATCAGAAACGCATCATTGTCGTGCTCTTGCACAGGCAGGTTGATGGGTTTGCTGCGACGCAGGGGCTTGTGTGTTTGTACTGCTTTCATCATGGTATTTCTCTATATAAATTAGGTGTTTGCTCCTTGTATTGGCAAATGTCAGGTCAATGGGCGCGGTCGATTGGGTGAACGACAAGCGCGCAGGAATACCCAGCCCGGTTAAGGGGCGTCTGCACTTTCAAGGAATATGCTGATGCATAAATCAAATTGGGTGGGCAGATCGGGTCTGCACCGTGAGAGCCGGGCAACGCAGGCAGACAGCCTGACGGTTCTCAAGGCGAGTAAATCAGAAGAAGGTTATGCGGGTACTGGCAGGATTCATCGTGAGGTGAAGCATTGCAGGGCAAACATAAACAGGCTGATTAACTAGCCGACGCGCATTCTCTCCTCGAAATGAATAAAAAGCAAACAATAATTTGCCTATGCTGAAGTCAGTACGCTTTTCCTCTGTGTAATCAAGGTGCTATCAGCAGCAAATATTCGTAACTATCCGCCATAAAAAGAGGGCTCCCGACGGGAGCCCTCTCTCATTCTGCAATCAGCACAGTGGGCCGACTCAGTAGTCGCCACAGGCCTTCTTGGCAGCCGTGATCATCGGGGTGATGGTCATGCCTTGCACCACGATGGAGAACATCACCACCGAGTAGGTCATCACCAGGATGACCTGACGCAGGTCGACGCCATGTTCCGGGATCATCATGACGCCGGAGGGGAGTGCCAGTGCCATCGCCATCGCCAGACCACCGCGCAGGCCACCCCAGGTGAGGATCCGCACCGAGAAGGTGTTGTAATTGCGGAATCGGCGGAAAGCCACATAGGGCAGCGACACGCTGATAAAGCGGGCACCCAGGCAGAGCGGCACCGCAATGACCAGCAGGATCCAGTCACGCCAGGCGAGATCCAGCAGTACCAGCGCCAGACCGATCAGCAGGAACAGCAGGGCGTTGAGGAACTGGTCCATCAACTCCCAGAAGTGATCCAGGTGATGGCTGCTCTGCTCGGAGAAGCCGGAGTGACGGGTCCAGTTGCCGATCATGATGCCGGTGACCACCATGGCCAGTGCGCCGGAGACGCCGATCATGTTGGCAAAGGCAAAGCCGGCGGTCGGGATGCAGAGGGTCAGCAGCAGCTCCAATGAACCGTCATCGGTGGCGCTGATCATCACGTGGGCGATGAGGCCCAGCACGGCGCCGAACAGGATGCCACCGAGGGCTTCGTGCAGGAACAGACCGGCCACGCTACCGAAGGTGGGCTCGACCCCGCCAAAGGCGACGGCAAACACGGTGGCGAAGATGACGAGGCCAACACCGTCGTTGAACAGGGATTCCCCTTCGATCTGGATGGCGATCTGGGGTGGCGCTTTCATCTTCTTGACGATGGCCAGTACGGCAATCGGGTCAGTGGGGGAGATCAGCGCGCCGAACAGCATGCAGTAGACCAGCGGCAACTCCCAGCCCAGCAGCTTGGCGATAAACCAGAAGCCGTAGCCGATGAGGAAGGTGGAGAGCAGGGTGGCAATGATGGCCAGAATGGTGATCTCCCACTTCTGGCTACGCAGCGCCTTGAGGTTGATGCCAAGGCCACCGGCGAACAGCAGGAAGCCCAGAATCCCCTTCAGCAGGAAGTTCTGGAAGTCGATGCTCTCCATGGTCTTGACGGCAAGAGGTTCCAGGTTGAACCAGCCCAGTTTGCCAAACAGCACCAGCAGTGCGGAGATCAGCATGGAGCCCGCAGTAATGGCGATGGTGGTCTGGATCTTCACAACATACTGGTTGGCAAAGGCGATAAAAATCGCCAACGCTGCCAGAAAACAGAGTGTGTAGTAGACGCTCATAGTTATTTTTTTCTCGTTGGTAGACAGCAAGCACGTATCCCTATGCAGGACGGGCATAGGTTACTCTCGGGCCCTATGTTACTCATTACCCATAAATGAGTATATGGTGGCGCATTTGGACTGATAGACGGCTAGATTTCCATTTTATTTGTTTGCTGTTAGGATGCTGTTTACGCAGTTGCATGGATGTAAGAGGAACACGCGGTGTCGAACGTAATGTCGAGCAGAGAGCCGAGCAAGCAGTCGGACGTAACAAAGAAGCTGGAAGCCTGCCTCAGGGAGCGGATCCTGATCATCGACGGGGCCATGGGCACCATGATCCAGGGCTACAAGCTGGGGGAGGCGGATTATCGGGGTGAGCGGTTTGCCGACTGGCATACCGACATCAAGGGCAACAACGATCTGCTGGTGCTGACCCGTCCGGCGGTGATCCGCGAGATCCACGAGCAGTATTGCGCTGCCGGGGCCGACATTCTCGAGACCAACACCTTCAACGCCACTCGCATCGCCATGGCCGATTACGAGATGGAAGAGTTTTCCGCCGAGATCAACCGTGAAGCCGCCCGTCTGGCCCGCGCCGTGGCAGACGAGTGGACGGCAAAAGATCCCGCCAAGCCGCGCTTCGTGGCAGGGGTGTTGGGCCCCACCAACCGCACCGCCTCCATCTCGCCGGATGTGAACGATCCCGGCAAGCGCAACGTCACCTATGACCAGCTGGTGGCCGCCTACACTGAATCGACCCATGCCCTGATCGAGGGTGGCGCCGACATCATCCTGATCGAAACCATCTTCGATACCCTCAACGCCAAGGCCGCCGCCTTTGCGGTGGAAGGGGTGTTCGAGGTGCTGGGTTACAGCCTGCCGGTGATGATCTCCGGCACCATTACCGATGCCTCCGGCCGTACCCTCTCCGGCCAGACCACCGAAGCCTTTTACCATTCGCTGCGCCACGTCAAACCGGTCTCGTTCGGCCTCAACTGTGCGCTTGGGCCCGATGAGCTTCGCCAGTATGTGGAGGAGCTGTCGCGCATCAGCGAGACCCATGTCAGTGCCCACCCCAACGCCGGTCTGCCCAATGCGTTCGGCGAGTACGACCTCGATGCCGTCGAGATGGCGGAGCATATCCGCGAGTGGGCCCAAAGCGGCTTTCTCAACATGGTCGGCGGTTGCTGCGGTACCACCCCGACCCATATCCGCGCCATGGCCGACGCCGTGGCGGGCATCAAGCCGCGCATGCTGCCCGAGCTGCCGGTGGCCTGCCGTCTGTCGGGCCTCGAGCCCCTTATCATCACCCCTGAGTCCATGTTCGTGAACGTAGGGGAGCGCACCAACGTTACCGGTTCGGCCAAGTTCAAGCGGCTGATCAAGGAGGGGCTCTACGACGAGGCGCTCGATGTCGCCAAACAGCAGGTGGAGAACGGCGCCCAGATCATCGACATCAACATGGACGAGGGGATGCTGGACGCCGAAGCGGCCATGGTGCGCTTCCTCAACCTCATCGCTGGTGAGCCGGATATCGCCCGGGTGCCTGTGATGATCGACTCCTCCAAGTGGGAGGTGCTGGAGGCGGGCCTCAAGTGCGTGCAGGGCAAGCCGGTGGTCAATTCCATCTCCATGAAAGAGGGTGAGGAGAAGTTCATTCAGCAGGCGAAACTGCTGCGCCGCTACGGCGCCGCCGTCATCGTGATGGCGTTCGATGAGGCGGGTCAGGCCGACACCCGCGCCCGCAAGTTCGAGATCTGCCAGCGTGCCTACCGGATCCTGGTGGATCAGGTCGGTTTCCCGCCGGAAGACATCATCTTCGACCCCAACATCTTCGCGGTAGCGACCGGCATCGACGAGCACAACAACTACGCGGTGGACTTCATCGAGGCGGTGAAGGACATCAAAACGCACCTGCCTCACGCCATGATCTCCGGCGGCGTCTCCAACGTCTCGTTTTCGTTTCGCGGCAACGAGCCGGTGCGCGAAGCCATTCACGCCGTCTTCCTCTACCACGCCATCAAAAACGGCATGGACATGGGGATCGTCAACGCCGGTCAGCTCGCCATCTATGAAGACATTCCGGCGGAGCTGAAAGAGAAGGTCGAGGCGGTGGTGCTCAACCTCAATGACAACGCCACCGAGGAGTTGCTGGCCATCGCCGAGAAGTATCGCGGTGCCGGAGCCCAGGCTGAGGATCCGCGGGATCAGGAGTGGCGCAGCTGGCCGGTGGGCAAGCGGCTGGAGCACGCACTGGTCAAGGGGATCACCGACTTTATCGAAGAGGATACCGAAGAGGCACGCGCTGGCGCCGAGAAGCCGCTGCACGTCATCGAAGGGCCGCTGATGGATGGCATGAACGTGGTCGGCGACCTGTTCGGGGCGGGCAAGATGTTCCTGCCGCAGGTGGTGAAATCAGCGCGGGTGATGAAGCGGGCGGTGGCCTATCTGCAGCCCTATATCGAGGCGGAAAAGTCGGGTGGCTCCAGCAACGGCAAAATCGTGCTGGCGACCGTTAAGGGGGATGTGCACGACATCGGCAAGAACATCGTCGGGGTGGTGCTGCAGTGCAACAACTTCGAGATTGTCGACCTCGGGGTCATGGTCTCCTGCGAGACGATTCTCAAGACTGCGCGGGAGGTCGGCGCCGATATCATCGGGTTGTCGGGTCTCATCACCCCGTCGCTGGACGAGATGGTGCACGTGGCAAAAGAGATGGAGCGTCAGGGCTTCAAGCTGCCACTGCTGATCGGCGGTGCCACCACCTCCAAGGCCCACACTGCGGTGAAGATCGAGCAGAACTACTCGGAGCCTGTGGTCTATGTCTCCAACGCTTCCCGCGCGGTAGGGGTAGCCCAGAGCCTGCTTAGTCCGGATCTCAAGGAGGCGTTTGTCGCCCGCATCGACAAGGAGTACGAGATTGCCCGGGATCAGCATGCCCGCAAGCAGCCGCGCTCCCGCCCGGTCAGTCTGGCCCACGCCCGCGCCAACCGGCATCAGCTGGATTGGGTTGGCTACCAGCCACCCAAGCCCCACGAGCTAGGGGTGCAGAAGTTCGAAGATGTGCCCATTTCGGTGTTGCGCCCCTACATCGACTGGACGCCGTTCTTCCTCAGCTGGGAGCTGGCGGGCAAATTCCCGCGCATCCTCGAGGACGAGATCATTGGCGAGGAGGCGACCAAGCTGTTTGCCGACGCCAACGCCATGCTGGACCAGCTGGAAAAGGATCAGAGCGTGCGCTGCGCCGGGGTGATCGGCCTGTTCCCGGCCAACGCGGTAGGGGACAGCATCGAAGTTTACAGTGACGAGTCGCGCACCGAGGTTATCAAGGTGCTGCATCACCTGCGCCAGCAGAGCGAGAAGCAGGGCTTCCCCAACTACTGTCTGGCGGACTATGTGGCGCCGAAAGAGAGCGGCAAGCCCGACTGGATCGGCGCCTTCGCGGTGACCGGCGGCATCGGCGAGGAGGCCATCGCCAAGGCCTACAAGGCGGACCACGACGACTACAACGCCATTCTCATCCAGGCGGTGTGCGATCGCCTCGCCGAGGCCTTTGCCGAATACCTCCACGAGCAGGTGCGCAAAGTGCACTGGGGCTATGCCCCGGACGAGGCCCTCAGCAACGAGGAACTGATTCGCGAAAATTACCAGGGGATACGTCCGGCGCCGGGCTACCCGGCCTGCCCGGAGCACACCGAGAAGGGGAGCATCTGGGAGCTGCTGGACGTGGAGCAGGCCATCGGCATGCAGCTCACCGAATCCTACGCCATGTGGCCGGGGGCTGCGGTGTCGGGCTGGTACTTCTCTCATCCCGAGAGCAAATACTTCGCGGTGGCGCAGATCCAGCAAGATCAGGTGGAGGATTACGCCGTTCGCAAAGGGATGACGCTGGCCGAGGCCGAGCGCTGGTTGGGGCCAAACCTGAACTGACTCCCGCGTGACACCGGTTGATCTTTAACGAGAAACGGCGGCATCCTTGCACGGGTTGAACAACCTGCGCAGAGCCGCCGTTTAACCTGTTGGTCACAGTGATGTGGTAGCGTGCGGTTTGGTGTGGTTTGTCTTGTTGTCAGGATAAACAATTGGCGTTGTCTTGGCGCTGTGGCACCTTATACTCTCCCGCCCCATCCTGCCCAGGCACAGCCTTCTAGCGGAATTGTCATGAAGATCGCCATTTTATCCCGTGAGCCGAAAAACTACTCCACCCGCCGTCTGGTCGAGGTGGCACAGGCGCGCGGTCATCAGGTAGAGGTGCTCGACACCCTGCGCTGCTATATGAATATCGCTTCCCACAACCCCTCCATTCACTACGAGGGTGGGGAGCTGGGAAGTTATGACGCCGTGATCCCGCGGATCGGGGCCAGCATTACCGCCTACGGCACCGCCGTGCTGCGCCAGTTCGAGATGATGAACACCATGGCCCTCAACAGCTCGGTGGCCATCAGCCGTTCCCGCGATAAGCTGCGGGCGATGCAACTGCTCTCCCGCCACGGCATCGGCCTGCCCATCACCGGGTATGCCCACAGCACCCACGACGTGCCCGACCTCATCACCATGGTGGGTGGGGCGCCGCTGGTGGTGAAGCTGCTGGAGGGAACCCAGGGGATTGGTGTGGTGCTCTGCGAGACCCAGAAAGCCGCCGAGAGCGTGATCGAGGCCTTTATCCAGACCAACAACAACATTCTGGTGCAGGAGTATATCCGCGAGGCCAATGGCGCCGACATCCGCTGTCTGGTGGTCAATGGCAAGGTGGTTGCCGCCATGCGCCGCCAGGCACAGCCGGGTGAGTTTCGCTCCAACCTGCACCGTGGCGGTACTGCCGAAGCGATCAAGATCACCCCGGAAGAGCGCGCCACCGCGGTGCAGGCCGCCAAGATCATGGGGCTGGATGTGGCGGGGGTGGATATCCTGCGCAGCGCCCGTGGCCCGCTGGTGCTGGAGGTCAACTCCTCCCCCGGCCTGCAAGGGGTGGAAGCCGCCTCCGGCAAGGATGTGGCGGGCAAGATCATCGAGTTTCTCGAACTCAAGGCGAGCCGCAAGAACAAACCGGCGGAGTGAGCCTCAGGCTTGCATCCGTCAGATAGAAACAGGGCGCCCTCGGGCGCCTTGTTGCTATCTGGCTGGTGGGTTGGCGGTGCCACTGCGCCCTCACCCTAGCCCTCTCCCAAAGGGAGAGGGAACTGTTCGGCAGTGATCATCGCCAGCCTTGCGCTGAATACGCCATTCTCCAGCCGGGTATCGATCTGCCAGCCCAGCTTCTCGCAGATGCGCTGGATGATGGTGAGGCCGCAGCCGTAGCCGAGGATCTGATCCGGCGCCGCCGCCGTCGGGTTGCTGATGGTGAGCACCGGGCCACACAGCTCGATGTCGATATGTCCCTCGGCATAGCTCAGGGCATTTTTCAGCAGGTTGCCGAGGGCAATGGCGAGCAGGGAGAGGGGGGCGTTTACTTCGCTGCTCTCGTCCAGGTTAAGCCGGATATCGAGGGCCTCCCGCTGCAACAGCGGAGCGAGGCGGGCCAGCTCCTGACGGATCAGCGGGGTCACCTGCTGCAGCGGTCGCTCCACTGCCTCCTTGCGGCCCAGCAGCAGGAAGGTCTCGGTGAGCAGCGCCATCTCGTCGGCGGCAGCGCGGATACGGGTGGTGGCGCGGGCGGCCGGTGCGGGCAGATCCGTCACCTTGCCGAGCAGGGCCGCCGAGCCCTGGATCACCATGTTGGGGGTGCGCAGCTCGTGGCTGGCGAAGCGGCTGAACTCCTGCTCGCGAGCGAACACTGCGCTCACCTCCTGCTTGCCGGCCAGCAGCGCCAGCTCGATATCCCGCAGCTCCTGCCAGGGGGCGTCGGGCTCGAAATCCGCCTGATCCGGGGTGAGGTGGGCGACCCTCTGTTGCAGCCGTTGCAACGGCCCTGTGATATGGCGTACCAGCCAGATGCCGAAGCCGAGGCAGCCCAGCAGCAGGGTCACCCCGATCAGCCGGGTCGCCAGATGCAGCTTGTCTTCGTAGGGGTCGAGGTAGTCGTCGGCGTCGTCATTGAACACCAGATAGAGCAGTCCCTCGCCGGAGGGGTGACGGGCCACCAGAAAGTGTTTGTCCTCCTTGCCCAGCTGATGTTCGAAAAAGCCGGGGGTCTGGTAGGGCTTTAGCCATTTCGGCAGGCGGCCCGCCTCGGTCCAGTAGCTGGAGAACTGTCTGGGGCTTGGAGCCGCCGCCGCCGGGCCGAGTCGCAGCCAGTCATCGCTGTAGCGGGTCACTTCGGCTTCCAGCCAGTGGCGCAGGCTCAGCTCCTCCATCTTGTCCTCGGCCACCAGCATCAGGCCGGAGAGCAGGATCAGCAGTACTACCCCGGCGCCGCCGAGTGCCATGATCAGGCGGCGGCGCAGGCTCGGCAGGCTCATGCGCTCACCAGTCGGTAACCCTGGCCGTGCAGGGTCTCCAGCATGGGAGTGGGGAAGGGTTTGTCCAGCGCGTTGCGCAGGGCGTAGATATGGCTGCGCAGGGCATCGGAGTCGGGCTCCTCATCCCCCCAGACGGTGTCGAGCACCTCCTGACGGCTGACGATGGCGGGGGCGCGGCGGGCCAGCAGGGCGAGGATTTGGAACGGGATCTTGCCGAGCTTGAGGGGCTCACCGGCGCGGGTGGCGCGGCCGCTGGCGACATCGACCGTCAGATCGCCAAAGCTGATGGCCCCCACATCGCCGCGTGGGCCACGCAGGCTGAGGGCTTGCAGCCGCACCTCCAGCTCCTCCATGGCGAACGGCTTGACCAGATAGTCATCCCCTCCGGCCTTGAAGCCCGCCAGCTTGTCCTCCAGGCTGTCGCGGGCGGTGAGAAACAGCACGGGAGTGGCAATCCCCTGCTCGCGCAGGCGCGCTACCGTGCTGAGGCCATCGAGGCGCGGCATCATCACATCCATGATGATGACGTCGAAACGCTGATCCTCCAGCAGTTGCAGCGCCGCCTGACCGTGATAGGCACAATCGAGGCGGTGACCGGCCAGCTCCAGATAATCCATGATGGTTTCCGCCACCTGAGGATTGTCTTCCACTACCAAAATCTTCATGCTTTGCTCTCCTGGTTGGCGAGCGTTTCACGCTCTTTTCACACCGGATTCGGCATCCTGTTTGCCAGTGTAACCCCGAGGATCCCTGATGAAGAAGTCTCTCTGCGCCCTCCTGTTGCTGATCTTGTTGCCACTTGGCACCGCACAGGCGACCGAATTCAAACTGACCGGCCGCACTACCTGGCAGCTTGGCCAGTTGATGGTCAACGGCATGCCGTTCGTGATCGACGACCAGACCCGCTTCAAGGACTGGCTCAACGAGGATGATCTCGGTGGTACCTGGGTCGAGATGAAAGGGGTGGTTGAGAACGGCGTGCGCTATGTACGCAAGGTCGAAGCCCTCGACGAAGATGACAAGGACGAGATGGATCTGGAGGGGCCGGTGGAAGGGGGGCGGATCTGGGGCTACACCACCTCGGATAACAGTCTGGCGCCGTTTGAAGGGCGCTGGCTCGAGCTGGAGTGCAAGTTTGACGGCATGCGCCTGAGCCGCTGCCGCGAGGATGACTGATCCGATCTCTGCGTTCCGATTAGAAATGCTCCCGAATGAAGCCCATGCTTGTCCAGCATGGGCTTTTTGTTCAGGGACGAACGAAGATGGAACAATCGAGAAAGTGGTGTGCATGGATGCTGGGTGTGCCGCTCTGGGCGGTGCAGGCGGGAGCCGACGAATTGTGGCTGGTGGAGCTGGAGCACAGCGATGGCATCCGCCTGCAACTTCAGGGGGCCGAAGTGGAGCTGGGTAGTGCCGCCGTCTGGCGGCAGGGGGAGATTTGGCCACAGCCACTCAAACCCGGCGACCAGCTCGCCCTGCTGGTGGCCGATGGCGTTGCTACTCGGATTGAGCTGCTGGCCGCCAGAGCCCCGCTGGCCAATCAGCCCTGGCAGCGGGCGCAAGATCGCCTGCAATCCTTTGATGACCGGCAGCTCACGCTGGCAACTCTGGGCACTGTGCCACTCAATCCGCAGATGCGCTGGGTCAACGGTTCGGCCGCCGATCTGCACGCCGGGAGCGAGCTGATATTGATCCGTTCGGCGGATGGAATATTGCAGGGAATTGAAGTGATCAATCCGGAAGAGTAATTCAGCATCTTCTTATTTAATATAGGTTCACCATATTGTGGCAGCCATTAAATAATGGCTGCCACAATATTTATGATTTATTCCTCAATAAAGTCATCGCTCTAATTATTTTCTTATACCACCATTATTTTGTTTGTCATGGATGTTTTTTGGTGGTTTATTTTATTTGTGTCAGGTTTTGTCGGAGTCCATACCTGTCAAATGAAAAAGGATATTTCTACACAATAACAATTATCGTATGTCTGAAAGAGGGATAAATGATGAATAGAATAATTACCGCCAATCTGGCGTTTTTGGCGTCTTCATTGATGCTCGCTCAGGTGCAGGCGGCTGAACCTGTCTACCCTGATCAGGTCAAGTGGGCGGGTCTTGGCACGGGCGTCTGTGCCAGTGGTTACCGTCCTCTGACCCGCAATGAAGCCATGAGTATCAAGGGTAATCTGGTCAGCCGCATGGGGCAGTGGCAGATCACCGGTCTGGCTGACCGCTGGGTGATTATGGGGTCGGGATATAATGGCGAAATCAAACAGGGCACTGCCGGAGAAACCTGGTGCTATCCCAATTCACCGGTTTCCGGAGAAATACCAACACTCTCTGACTGGAATATTCCGGCGGGTGATGAGGTCGATGTGCAATGGCGGCTTGTCCACGACAATGATTATTTTATCAAGCCAGTCAGTTATCTCGCTCATTATTTGGGATACGCCTGGGTGGGTGGAAATCATAGCCCCTATGTCGGGGAGGATATGGATGTTACCCGGGTTGGTGATGGCTGGCTGATAAAGGGAAATAATGACGGCGGCTGCTCCGGATATCGTTGCGGGGAGAAGAGCTCCATCAAGGTAAGCAACTTCTCATATACCCTGGAACCCGACTCCTTCAGCCATGGTCAGGTCACCGAGAGCGGCAAGCAGCTGGTCAAGACCATCACGGCCAATGCGACCAACTACACGGATCTGCCTCAGCAGGTGGTGGTGACCCTGAAGTACGACAAGGCCACCAACTGGTCGAAGACCGACACCTACAGCCTGAGCGAGAAGGTGACCACCAAGAACAAGTTTCAGTGGCCGCTGGTGGGGGAAACCGAACTGGCCATCGAGATCGCTGCGAGCCAGAGTTGGGCCTCCCAGAAAGGGGGCTCGACGACCGAGACCGTCTCGGTTGAAGCACGCCCCACGGTGCCGCCTCACTCCAGCCTGCCGGTGCGGGTTGCCCTCTACAAGTCCAACATCTCCTACCCCTACGAGTTCAAGGCCGAGATCAATTATGACCTGACTATGAAGGGCTTCCTGCGTTGGGGCGGCAATGCCTGGTATACCCATCCTGAGAATCGTCCCACCTGGGAGCACATCTTTGCCGTCGGCCCGTTCCGCGACAAGGCCAGCAGCATCCGCTATCAGTGGGACAAGCGTTATATCCCGGGTGAAGTGAAGTGGTGGGACTGGAACTGGACCATCAGCGAGTATGGTTTGTCGACCATGCAGAATAACCTGGGTCGTGTGCTGCGCCCGATCCGTTCGGCGGTGACCGGTGACTTCTATGCCGAAAGCCAGTTTGCCGGCGATATCGAAATCGGTCAGCCCCAGACCCGTTCAGCGGCCTCTGCCCAGTTGCGTAACGCCTCTGTTGAAGGTGTGGTTCTGACCGGTGTGGAGCTGGACAGCGAGGCCCTTGCTAACGAAGGGTTTGGCAACGTATCCCTGACCATAGTTCCGGTTCAATAACCTCCCTCGCAGGCCCCTTTCATAGGGGCCTGTTCCTGTTCTGCGCAAGACGCGGCTCTTGCTCTGTGTCCCTCGACTTTCCCTCTTTTTCTCCTCTTGTCCCTGAATGATCACAACAGAAAGCTATGGCGTGCCAAGTTGATGCCAACGCAGGTTTGACCTGTACTTGGGGTGGCCCCGTGAGCGAGGCATTGTTCACTCATTTGTTGAAAGAGGCGTGTTGGCCAGATTGTTAACGGCTTGTGCTTTAAATTTTCCCCCTTATACTGGCGCCATCTTGTCGGAGTGCTGACCGTCGAACGACGCGAAGCTGAGACCGTTAATTCGGGATCCGTGGAACCTGATCAGGTTAAAACCTGCGAAGGGAACAAGGGTAACTTGCGGGTTACCGCGCCGGAGGAGGAACAAGCCTCTTCCGCTCATTGAAGGGGTAACCCTGATGGGTCAGGGCGCACAGGAGGGAGTCTGTCCCGTCCGGTTGTCCAGCATGTGGGGCGCCTCGCCCACAGCGTGCAGAGAGCGGGAAGTGGCAGAACAGCGGCGCGGAGATCCATCCCGCACTCCCTCCCGAGATAAACACCCCGCCGCAAGTTCATCTTCTCCTCGAACTCCAGACAAGCAAACACCCATAACTTCAACCAGTTAATGCGAGTTTTGCTATGTCTACTTCCGTATCTGATACCACCAAATCCAGCCGCCGCGAGCAGCGCTCCAGCGCCCAGGCCTTTATCGACAGCCTCGAGGGGATGGCTCACCCCAACTCCCGCCGCATCTTTATCGAGGGCTCCCGCCCCGATATTCGTGTCCCGCTGCGGGAGATCCAGCTGGCCGACACCTTCGTCGGCGGCACCAAAGAAGATCCCCGGTTCGAGCCCAACGAGCCGGTGCCGGTCTATGACACCTCGGGCCGTTACGGGGAAGCGGGGGTCGCCATCGACGTGCGCCGCGGCCTGCCGCGATTGCGGGAGAACTGGGTGCTGGAGCGCGATGACACCGACGAACTGCCGGGGCTCAGCTCCACCTTCACTCAGGAGCGGCTGGCCGACGAGGGGCTGGATCACCTGCGCTTCGAGCATCTGCCAAAGCCGCGCTGCGCCAAGCCGGGCCGCCGGGTGACCCAGCTCCACTACGCCCGGGCCGGCATCGTCACTCCCGAGATGGAATTTATCGCCATTCGCGAAAACATGGGGCGCGAGCGGGTGCGCTCCGAGCTTTTACGTACCCAGCATCCGGGCCGCGATTTCGGTGCCCGCCTGCCCCAGAACATCACCCCCGAATTTGTGCGCGATGAGGTGGCCGCCGGCCGTGCCATCATCCCCAGCAACATCAACCACCCGGAAGCGGAGCCGATGATCATCGGCCGCAATTTTCTGGTGAAGATCAACGCCAACATCGGCAACTCGGCTGTCACCTCCAGCATCGAAGAGGAGGTGGAGAAGCTGGTCTGGTCCACCCGCTGGGGCGCCGACACCGTGATGGATCTCTCCACCGGCCGCTACATTCACGAGACCCGCGAGTGGATCCTGCGCAACAGCCCGGTGCCCATCGGTACCGTGCCCATCTATCAGGCGCTGGAGAAGACCAACGGCATCGCCGAAGACCTCACCTGGGAGCTGTTCCGCGATACCCTGCTCGAACAAGCCGAGCAGGGGGTGGACTACTTCACCATCCACGCTGGCGTCCTGCTGCGCTTCGTGCCCATGACCGCCAAGCGCCTCACCGGCATCGTTTCGCGTGGCGGCAGCATCATGGCCAAGTGGTGCCTCTCCCACCATAAAGAGAACTTCCTCTACCAGCACTTCCGCGAAATCTGCGAGATCTGCGCCGCTTATGACGTGGCCCTGTCGCTGGGCGACGGTCTGCGTCCGGGCTCCGTCTATGACGCCAACGACGAGGCCCAGTTCGCCGAACTGCGCACCCTGGGCGAGCTGACCAAGATCGCCTGGGAGTACGACGTGCAGGTGATGATCGAGGGGCCGGGTCATGTGCCGATGCACATGATCGAGCGCAACATGACCGAGCAGCTGGATCATTGCCACGAGGCGCCGTTCTACACGCTGGGCCCGCTCACCACAGACATTGCACCGGGTTACGATCACTTCACCTCCGGCATCGGCGCTGCGCTCATCGGCTGGTATGGCTGCGCCATGCTCTGCTACGTCACTCCCAAGGAGCATCTGGGACTGCCCAACAAGGAAGACGTGAAGCAGGGGCTGATTACCTACAAGATCGCCGCTCACGCTGCGGATCTGGCCAAGGGGCACCCGGGCGCCCAGATCCGCGACAACGCCATGTCGAAGGCGCGTTTCGAGTTCCGCTGGGAAGATCAGTTCAACCTAGCGCTGGATCCCGATACCGCCCGCGCCTACCACGACGAGACCCTGCCGCAGGAGTCCGGCAAGGTGGCCCACTTCTGCTCCATGTGCGGGCCCAAGTTCTGCTCCATGAAGATCACTCAGGACGTGCGTGACTACGCGGCGAAGCTTGAGGCGGTGGAGATCAAGCTGGTCGGTATGGATGGCCGGCAGGAGCAGGTGGTGGCTCAGGTGGAGAGCGGCATGGCCCGCATGGCCGAGACCTTCAAGGAGACCGGTGGCGAGATCTACCATCAGGCGGCTGCGCTGAAACAGGCCGCAGGGGAGGAGGCGTGAGTAGCGCAAGCGGGGCTGTCAGCCCCGCCGACCTGTCGCCCGTGACCGACTCTCGCCCTGTGGTCTGGACCATAGCGGGTTCAGACTCCGGCGGTGGCGCCGGTATTCAGGCCGACTTGCACACATTGCACGACCTTGGCGTGCACGGTTGCTCGGTTATCTCCGCCATCACAGCCCAGAACTCGGTGGCGGTGAAGATGGTCGACCCCGTGCTGATGCAGACCTTCACCGCCCAGATCGACGCCCTCGGCGTCGATCTGCCGCCAGCCGCTATCAAGATCGGTCTGCTGCCGACCCGGCTCCATGCGGAGGTGCTGGCCCGTCGACTGGCAACTATCGATGGTCCCTTCGTGGTCTACGATCCGGTGGCCATCGCCAGCACCGGCACCCCGATGGCGGAACCCAATATGCTGGAGGCGGTGCGCGAGCAGCTATTGCCGCGCCTCACCTTGATCACCCCCAACGGCCCCGAACTGGAAGCCCTGACCGGCATTCCCGCGACCAGCCCTGTGCTGGTGCGCTTCGCCGCCCAGCGGCTGCGCGAACTCGGCGCCCGTGCCGTGCTGGTCAAAGGCGGCCATCTGGGCTGGAGCGGGGAGCTGTGTCTGGACTACTACCAGGACGAGACCCGCGAATTCTGGCTGGCGGCGCCGCGCCTGAATACTCGCCACGGCCACGGCACCGGTTGCTGCTACGCCAGCGCCATCGCCGCCGTGGTGGCGCAGGATTATCCGGTGGAGGATGCCATCACCCTGGCGCGTGCCTACCTGCAACAGGGGTTGGCGGCGGCGCAGGGAGTGGGGGCTGGCCCGGGGCCCATCGCCCATCTTGGCTGGCCAGCCGATCTTGCCCACTTCCCCCGCGCCGTGTTGGCGGGTTCAACCCTCGATCGCCGCTTCGGGCTTTATGAAACAAGCAGCGCCCGCCTGCCGGATGGCCCCTTCGCGCCGACCGAACACAACCTCGGCCTCTATCCGGTCGTCGATTCGGTCAAGTGGCTGCGCCGCCTGCTGGGGCAGGGGGTCAAGACCATCCAGCTGCGGATCAAGAATCTGCCCGCCTCAGAGGTGGCACCGGCCATTCGTGATGCTGTGGCGCTTGGTCGCCGCCATGGGGCGCGCCTCTTTATCAACGACTACTGGCAGCAGGCCATCGAGGCGGGCGCCTGGGGCGTACATCTGGGGCAGGAGGATATGGAGACCGCCGATCTCGCCGCCATTCAGGCCGCCGGGCTACGCTTTGGCATCTCCACCCACGGCTACTTCGAGCTGATGCGGGCCCGCGAGCTGGCCCCCTCCTATATTGCGCTGGGTCATATCTTTCCGACCAACACCAAGACGATGCCTTCGCGCCCACAGGGGCTGCTGCGGCTGCATCGATACCGCGCCCTGATGGCGGAGTGGCCGACGGTGGCCATCGGCGGCATCAGCGAGGAGCGGGTGGCGGCGGTCAAGGCAAGCGGGGTCGGCAGTATCGCGCTGGTCTCGGCCATCACTGCCAGCGACGACTGGCAGGGGGCGACCGAACGGCTGCTCGCGGCAGTGGGGGCGGGGGATGAGCCACGCTCGGCCACCGTTATACGGGAGGCAGAACATGCGCTCTGATGCTGCTTCTCTTAGTGACAAAGAGTATTTGCGATACGGCCGCCAGCTGATGCTGGCGGAAGTGGGCGAAGCAGGGCAGGCACGGCTGAAAGATAAGTCTGTGCTGATCGTGGGCTTGGGCGGGCTCGGTTCGCCGCTTGCCCTCTATCTGGCCGGGGCCGGTGTGGGCACCTTGTGGCTGGCCGATGGCGATACGGTCGATTCCAGCAACTTGCCGCGCCAGATCCTGTTCGATAGCGAGGCGGTCAACCACTCCAAGGCGGAGCTGGCCCGTGAGCGCCTGGCCGCCCACAACCCGCTGGTGGAGCTGATTGCCATTAACCAGCGGCTCGATGCCGCCAGCCTGCCGGAGTTTGTGGCCGAGGTAGATCTGGTGATCGATTGCTGCGACAACCTCGCCACCCGCCATGCCATCAACGCCGCCTGCGTGGCTCAGGGCAAGCCCTGGATCTCCGCCGCCGCAGTGGGGTGGCAGGGGCAGCTGATGGCGCGCACAGGTCCGGATCACGCCTGCTACGCCTGCCTCTATCCGCTGGATACAAAAATCGCCGAGCGCTGTGAGACCAGCGGCGTCACCGGCCCGCTGGTTGGGGTGATGGGCTCCTTGCAGGCGCTGGAGGCACTGAAACTGCTGCTCGGGATGCCGAGCCCGGTGGCTGGCACATTGCGCCGCTTCGATGCCCTGACCCATCAGTGGCAAACCCTCACTCTGGCCCCCGATCCCGATTGCCCTGTCTGCGGGCAGCGCCGATGCCCGACACACGATAAGGAGATCACCCCATGACCTTGACCATTCGACTCAACGATAAAGCCCAGTCGCTGGCGGCAGGGCAGAGCGTGGCCGACCTGCTGGCGGCGCAAGGGGTCAATCCCCAAGGGGTAGCCGTGGCCCTTAACGGCGCCGTGTTGCCCCGTGGCCGCTGGGCCGAGACCCGTCTCAATGACGGGGACGAACTTCACCTCTTCACCGCCATAGCGGGAGGCTGACCCATGATGCTTGCGATCCCATCTTCGAGTGCTCTGCCTTGCGGCGGAACTTCATCTCTTCTTATCGCAGTGGCCGGAGGCTGACATGCTGAACATTGCCGATCACACCTTCTCATCGCGTCTCTTTACCGGCACCGGCAAGTTTGCCCGCCCGGATCTGATGGCCGCCGCCATCGAGGCGAGTGGCTCCCAACTGGTCACCATGGCCATCAAACGGCTCGAACCGGGCAAGGCCCATGACGATATCCTGAGCCCCTTGCTGCAACTCGGGGTCAAGCTGTTGCCCAACACCTCCGGCGCCAAGACTGCCGCCGAGGCGGTATTTGCCGCCCACCTCGCCCGCGAGGCGCTGGGGACGAACTGGCTGAAGCTGGAGATCCACCCCGATCCGCGCTATCTGCTGCCCGACCCCATCGAGACGCTGAAAGCCGCCGAGCAGCTGGTGAAAGAGGGCTTTGTGGTGCTGCCCTACTGCGGCGCCGACCCCGTGCTCTGCAAGCGGCTCGAAGAGGTGGGCTGCGCCGCCGTGATGCCGCTCGGCGCCCCCATCGGTTCCAATCAGGGGCTGGTGACCCGGGAGTTTCTCTCCATCATCGTCGAGCAGGCCAATGTGCCCGTGGTAGTGGACGCGGGCATCGGTGCGCCGAGCCACGCCGCTGCCGCCTTTGAACTGGGCGCCGATGCCGTGCTGGTCAACACCGCCATCGCGGTGAGCGGCGACCCGGTCGCCATGGGCCGCGCCTTTGCGCTGGCTTGTAGTGCCGGTCGCAGCGCCTATGAGGCGGGCCTTGGCGCCCGCGCCCTGCAGGCGCAAGCCTCCAGCCCTCTCACCGATTTTCTGGGGGCGTTATGAGTCATGATGCTGGTGCGATGAGTGACTTCGAGCCCTTTGCACAACCCCAAGTGCGTCCGAGTGATAGCCCCCCTCTCCTTCTGGGAGAGGGGCTGGGGGTGAGGGCGCTGGGGGTGAGGGCTAAGGAGTCTACCTTTCTCGACCGATGGCAGGAGCTGGATTGGGACGATATCGGCATGCAGATCCGCGCCAAGACAGCCGCCGATGTAGCGCGAGCCCTGAGCGCACCACGCCGCACCCTGAGCGATTTTATGGCGCTGATCTCGCCAGCCGCCGAGGCGTATCTGCCGCAGATGGCAGCCGAGGCCGAGCGGCTGACCCGCCAGCGTTTTGGCAACACCATCGGCTTCTATGTGCCGCTCTATCTGTCGAATCTTTGCGCCAACGACTGCACCTACTGCGGCTTCTCCATGAGCAACCGCCTCAAGCGCAAGACCTTGAATAGCGAGGAGATTGAGCGCGAGTGTCTGGCCATCAAGGCGCGCGGCTTTGATAGCGTGCTGCTGGTGACCGGCGAGCACGAGCACAAGGTGGGGCTCGCCTATTTTCGAGAGGTGATGCCCATCATACGCCGCCACTTCAGCACGGTGGGGATGGAGGTGCAGCCCCTCTCGCAGGCCGAATATGCCGAGCTGAAAAGCCTCGGCCTCGACGCCGTCATGGTCTATCAGGAGACCTACCACGCCCCCACCTATGCCCGCCACCACCTGCGCGGCAACAAGCGGGACATCGCATGGCGCCTCGCCACCCCGGATCGGCTCGGCCGCGCCGGTATCGACAAAATCGGGTTGGGGGCGCTCATCGGTCTCTCCTCGGACTGGCGCGCCGACAGCTACTTTGTCGCCGAGCATCTGAGCTGGCTTGAGCGCCACCACTGGCAGAGCCGCTATTCGCTCTCCTTCCCGCGCCTGCGCCCCTGCACCGGTGGGCTGGAGCCTGCCGTGGTCATGTCGGATCGCCAGCTGGCCCAGCTGATCTGCGCCTGGCGTCTTTTCTCGCCCACGCTGGATTTGTCGCTCTCGACCCGCGAGTCTGCCACCTTTCGCAACGGCGCGGTGCGCCTTGGCATCACCCAGATGTCGGCCGAGTCGCGCACCCAGCCGGGGGGCTATGCCGAGGGGGATAAAGAGGAGCTGGAGCAGTTCGCCATCCACGACGACCGCCCGGTGGGGGAAGTGGCCGCCGCCGTGCGGCAGGCAGGGTTGCAGCCGGTGTTCAAGGACTGGGAACCCTTCTTGGGCCGATAGGGGCGGCCACGCCCCCCTTTGCCGGTGGCATCCCGGCGTACAGCCAGACTCCGTGCCTGTGGCAAGCAGGCACGGCTGCGCCGTGCAATCGTAGGGTCGATTAGCCGTCAGGCGTAATCGTCCGAGGAGATTGTCGATGGCACGGCTTCGCCGTGCAGGACGCGAGGCCGCTGGCCTCAACGGGGTTTCGCCCGCCCTTCGGGCCGGGGCGAGTGACTTTGGAAAGACCCAAAGTCACCAAAGGTCTTCTCCCCCGCTTATTCGCCCGACTTCGTCGGGTTCCTTCGGCTCACCCGCTTGTCCGACGGCACGCGCCGACGGGCCATCCATGGCCCGGCGCCGCTCGCTCGACATCCTGTCTCGCGGCCTGGACAAGCGGACTCGCCTCAGCGAATAAGAGGGGGAACCAAAACCGTGCCCGCCATAACCTCAGGGAGTGGTCGTAGGGTGCAATAAGCGAAGCGCATTGCACCGCGATTGTGACGAGAGGTGCAATTCACTTCGTTCATTACACCCTACGTTTTGCTTCGTTTGAACCACATTTAACAACATGTTTGATTGTGGGTTGGGCAAGGCATGGCAAATTACAAACGGGCATGGCAACCGGGGGGAACCTGGTTTTTTACGGTCGTGCTGGCTGAGCGTCAGAACAACCATTTACTGGTCGAGCGGATCGATCTGCTGAGGTCGGTTGTCAGAGAGGTGCAAGAGCGTCATCCATTCCGGATCCATGGCTGGGTTGTCTTGCCCGAACATCTGCATGCCTTGCTGGAGTTGCCGGAAGGGGATACCAATTTTCCGTTGCGCTGGCGCCAAATCAAAAGCAAGTTTTCACGAGCAATCCCCAATTCGGAGACTCGCTCAGAATCTCGTTGGCAGCGTGGCGAGCGGGGTATTTGGCAGCGACGTTATTGGGATCATCTGATCCGTAATCAGGAAGATTTCAATCACCATCTTGATTACATCCATATCAATCCCGTCAAACATGGATTGGTAACAGCCCCGAAAGATTGGCCATATTCCACTTTCCATCGTTGGGTACAACAGGGCCGGTATCCACTATCTTGGGGAGATACCGCCACGTCAGAATATGAAGTGCCACACGACAAAAAATAAACGGCATTAACGTGGTTAACGTAGGGTTAATTAAGCGGAGCACATTGCACCACTTTCGTTATGATCGTTATGATCGTTATGATCGTTATGAAGGTAGAGGTGCAATTCACTTCGTTCATTGCACCCTACGCCTACTACGTCTACGTTGTTGAGCATGAGTGGTAGGTTTCTTCAAAAATCAAGGCGAATTGATGCTTGCTTAAACTAGCTTGATAACAAGGTATTCTATTAAATAATGTATTTTCGCAAGCTACTTCACGTAGCGTTGACTTGTCTGATTCCGTTAATCTACAGCCTAAAAATATTCCAGTGATACATTCTATTGGTATATCAAAAAGAAAAATGGAGGTTGGTGTTGCTGCGATAAAAGAAAGTAGTTCGTTTAATATAGTATTGCTTGGAGAAAATCGCATCTCTTCCATATCGTCAGTGGAGCTGCCATCTTTTTCTTGCTGATCCATTAAGTGGCATGCTTGATGATTGATGGAGATCTTTATCATCCCTTTGTATTTCTCGACATTAAGCAGTTCAAGGTAGCTTTCATCATAGAAATCAAGAATATATTCATAGGCTTCTTTATTAATGACAAAGTAATCTGCATTCGATACTTTAGTTATTACTCGATGTTCTTTTTCATAAATCCAATCATCACTCTTAGTTAATAAGTTTCTTTTGGGTGAAGTGGTACATGGTAGTACCTCATGTCTTTCTCTATTATATAATACACGTTCAATAGAGTTGCTCACGGATAGTATTTTATTGAAGTGAGTCTTCAAAGCATGGTAGTCAAACTCAATAACAATACCCTTATGCTCGTCAGCGTAGTGAGACCACATCAATAAGTTATTATAACTTTCCGTGAAAGAGATGATCCCTGTATCATCAAATCCTTCATCACTTGCATATTCAGAAATTTGCTGGAAGAAATCCTCTCGATGAGCATCTTCTAATATTTTATCTAGTGTATCTTGGTCCGGGCTGAGCTCAAAAGGGTCATTCAATGCACAGCGTTGACTTAACCTAAGGCTAGGTTTTTTAAAAAAATCAGGTCTGAATTTCATGTATTTGTAAATTTTATTCATTACAAATGCCTTGCTTCTTCAAAAAATAACTCACATGCCCCGGCGGCATATCGGGCAGCTGGCCAAAGACCTCGTAACCCTGCTTCTGGTAGAAGGGGAGGGCCTGAAAACTGGTGGTTTCCAAGTGGTAGTTGGTGATGCCCTTGCTTTGGGCGTACTGCTCCATGGCGCCGAGCAGGCGGCCGCCCCAGCCATCACGGCGAATCCTTTCGTCGATCCAGAGCCAGTCGACGTGCAGCCAGCCCCACTTGATGTCGGCGATGATGCCGCCGTGTACCTTGCCCTCTTTATCCTTGATAAAGCTGGCGATCCGCTCGCGCCGAAGTTCGTACAGTTGAGGGCCTGCCTGGCTGACGTTGTAGCCCGTCAGGCCAATGCGCAGCGCTTCAACATCATCGTCCTGAGGCGGTTGGGGTGGGGTGAGTTGCATATGGGCTCCTGCGGTATGGGTTGTGGCGGCGTCAAAGAGTTAAAGCAATACCCGTTTGGACTCTGTTTGGTCAAGTCTTCTGGTCGCTCGCCACCAAGCGTGCATGGCATGGCGGTCAGTCAATGGCCCTTGCAACTTCCACCCCCCTTGCATCACCCCAGAGTGAGGCGCAGACTGTTTGGCCTTGTTTTTATGCGATTCGATTCAAGGCAACCATCATGACTCCTGCCATCAACCTGCTGAAGAAGCTCAAGATCCCCCACAAGCTCTACCCCTACGAGTGCGAAGCCCACGACGATTTCGGCAAGCATGCCGCGACCCAGCTCGGGCTGCCGGAGGCGCAGGTGTTCAAGACCCTGGTCGCCCATCACGACAAGCAGGCGGTGGTGGCCATCGTTCCCTCATCCGGCATGTGCAGTCTGAAGCAGCTGGCCAAGGCGACTGGCCTCAAGAAGGTGGAGATGATGAAACCGGCGGAAGCGGAGAAGCTGACCGGTTACAAGGTGGGTGGCATCAGCCCGCTGGGCCAGAAGAAATTGTTGCCCACTGTGCTCGACGAGTCGGCGCTGCAGTTTGACGAGATCCTGGTGAGCGGCGGCAAGCGCGGCCTCTCGGTCGGGGTGGCGCCGCAGGATATGCTGACGCTGATGAAGTGGATTGCCGCTCCCATCGGCGAAGAGTAGTGCCGGGCACGGTGTGAACCTGCTCTCCGGGCCTGTGGCGGCCCGGAGGCGATGTGACTCGTGAGGATATCTGCCTGTGTCCCCCTGTTTGTCGTGTTGCTTATCCTCGTCATAGGCCGTGCCAAGGTGGGGCACCCACGCTCAGGGCTACACTGAAAGTACCCTTTCAGCCAAGGCGCGGTTTATGTCACCCCTGCATCTGCTGGCTGCCGCTCTGTTCTGCATGTTGTCGCTGACCGGGCAGGCGGCCACCCGGTTTACCTATATCAGCCCGGAGAGCGAGCGGGATCCGCGTACCACTTATGATCGGGAGCTGCTGCGGCTCGCCCTCGACAAGACCCGCGACCAGTTTGGCGACTATCTGCTGGAGCCTGCGCCGCCCATGACCAAGGCGCGTGAGCGGCTCAGCATGCAGCTCGACAGCTATCCCAACCTCTTTGTCATGGACAGCTACAGCAGCACCCGCGAGGATCTGGGGCTCGCCTATGTCCGTTTTCCCATCCATCTGGGGATCGTCAGCTACCGCATCTGTTTTGTCAGCCCGCAGCAAAAGGCGGCGGTAAGCAAAGTGACCGACCTCAAGGGGCTGCGCCAGTTCACCTTCGGTCAGGGCAAGGGGTGGCTGGATGTGGATATCCTGCGCTACGCCGGGATGGAGGTGGTGGAAGTGGAGGGGTACGAAAAGCTGTTCAAAATGGTGGCGCGGGGCCGCTTCGATCTCTTCTGCCGCGGGGTGAGCGAGCTGCGCAGCGAGCAGCTTACCCACAAGGAGATGACGGATCTGCTGGTGGATGACGCCTTGTTGATCTACTACCCGCTGCCCCGGGTTTTCTACACCAATCCCAACAATCGCGAGGCGCTCAAGCGGGTCGAGCGGGGGTTGCAGCTGGCGTGGCAGGATGGCTCGCTACAGGCTCTGTGGCGCAAGAGCTTTGGCTCGGCCATCGCTTTTGCCAAGCTCTCCCAGCGCCGACTGCTGCGACTGGATAACCCCTTCCTCGACGGGATCAGCTTCGATTACCGCCCCTACTTCTACAATCCGCAGACCGATCGCTTCGGCGATTACTGAGGTGCCTGCCGCTGGCGGCAGAGGGCCAGCCAGGCCTCGGCGGTGCGCGACAGATAGCGCTCGCTCGGCCAGATCACCCCGAGTCGCCAGCTCAATTCGGGCTCCAGTGGCCGCAGCACCAGACCATCCGGGGTCAGCCGGTGGCAGACCGGCTCCGGCAAGAAGGCGACCCCCATGCCGCTGCGTACCATGGCGGTGAGAAAATCCCACTGGCTGCTGCGCGCCGCCACCTGTGGCACAAAGCCCGCCTCCTGACATGCCTGCTCCAGCCGCTCGCTCAGGGTAAACGCCTGGGTATAGAGCAGGAAGGGCTCCTCCTGCAGAGACTCCAGCCGCAGCGGCGTATCGCCATGCCAGCGCGGTTGATCCGGCAGCACCACCCGGATCGGGTATTGATCCAGCTCCAGCGCGCTGAGGGCGCCCCCCTCTTTGGTCGGCAGCATGGTGATGGCGAGATCAAGCTCCCCCTCCAGCACCGCCTGTTCGATGCGGCGGCCGCCGTACTCCACCAGGGTCAGCTCCACCTTGGGGTAGCGGGTGCGGTAGGCGCGGATCAGATCTGCATAGACGTGACCCACCATGGGGGGAATGCCGAGGGTGAGGCGACCATGTTGCAGGCTCTGCAGATCCGCCAGTTCGGCCTCCAGCTGTTGCATCTCCGCCAAGATGGTCTGGGCACGGTTGAACAGCACCTGGCCGCTGTCGGTCAGGGTGAAGCGGCGCCCTTCCCGGTTGAGCAGGGGTTGGCCCAGCTCCTCTTCGATATTGCGGATCATCTTGCTGATGGTGGGCTGGGTGACGAACAGCTTTTCAGAGGCGCGGGTGAAGCTCTTTTCCCGCACCAGTTCGACAAAATAGCGCAGGGCGCGAATATCCATGGACTCTCTCGACTCGTGTTGGCGGGTGTGGGATGAAGTATGCCTATGCGGCATGAATTTGATAATTTTAATTCATTTCTGGCAGGTTTTGCTCAACTCTATACTGTGAGCCGGTTCACAGAAAGACGATGATCATGAAAGCCCTCTGCTTGCGCTGGTTACAGACTCCCTTCCAGATTGTGTTGCTGGCAGCCATCTGGCTGCTGGCCGATACCGCGGTTCGAACTCTCCATCTGCCGCTGCCCGCCAACCTCACCGGCATGCTGTTGCTGCTGGCCTGCATCCTGCTCGGGGTGGTTAAGGCGCAGTGGTTTGAGGCGGGTGCTCGCTGGCTGCTGGCCGAGATGCTGCTCTTCTTCGTGCCCGCCGTAGTCGCGGTGGTCAACTATCAGGATCTGCTGTTGCAGGAGGGGTGGCGCATCATGGTGGTGCTGCTGGTGAGCACTACCCTGGTACTTGGTACCACGGCGCTGGTGGTGGATCGGGTTTACCGCCTCGAACTGAAACTGGCCCGTCGGAGTCGCCGTCATGTCTGATACCCTGCTCGGGCTGATCTGTTTCGCCCTTACCCTGCTCTTCTACTACGCCAGCAAATGGCTCTATGGCAAAAAGCGGATCCTGCCGTTGATGCCGCTGCTGCTGGCGCCGACCCTGCTGGTGGCCGTGGTGCTGCTGTTCCACATCCCCTATCAGGATTACATGGCGGAATCCCACTGGCTGCTCTGGCTGCTGGGCCCAGCCACCGTAGCTTTCGCCGTGCCGGTCTACGAGAACCGCCAGCTCATTCGCCGCCACTGGCTGTCGCTGTCGGTGGGGGTGGTCGCCTCGGTCATCATGGCGGTGGGTAGTACCGTGCTGCTGGCTCGCTGGCTGGATCTCTCCGACATGTTGCAGCGCAGTCTGGCGATGCGTTCCATCACCACGCCGTTTGCGGTGGAGGCGACCCGCGCCATCGGCGGTCAGAGCGACCTCACGGCGCTGTTTGTGGTGCTGACCGGGGTGATTGGTATGGCGGTGGGGGAGAGCGTGCTGACCGTGCTGGCCATTCGCAGCCGCCTAGGCAAAGGGGCCGGTTTTGGTGCTTCGGCCCACGGCGCTGGTACTGCCAAGGCTTATCAGATGGGTAATGAGGAGGGAGTGGTCTCCAGCATGGTGATGATGATCGCCGGTATGGTGACCGTGCTGCTGGCACCCCTGCTGGGCCGGATGTTCTGGTAGGCCGGACTTCCCTTTAGAAGGCTGCTCGCCCCGGCGCTACACTCTAGTGAGCCTGTATTCCCGGGATGAGCAGTATGACCTTTCATCGCCTCGCTTCCTGCTTGCTGCTGTGCAGTCTTTCCCTCCTTGCCAGTCCCCTACGGGCGAGCGACGTCATCACTCATATCAGCCCCGAGAGCGATCGGGACTTGCGTACCCTCTATTTTCGCGATCTGTTGCAGCTGGCGCTGGAGAAGACCCGCGACAGCTTCGGTGACTACGAGCTGCGGACCGCGCCGCCGATGAACCGTATCCGGATGCGACAGATTGTGCAGACTCAGCAATACCCCAATCTGTTTGTGGCCGACAGTCTGCGCCCGGCCGCAGAGAGCGGAGCGCTGGATTACGTCCGTTTTCCGGTGGAGCTGGGCATCCTCGGTTATCGCATCTGCTTTGTCAGTCCGCAGCAGGCCGATGCGGTGGCAAGGGTCAATACCCTGACCGACCTGCAGCAATTTCTGCACGGGCAGGGGCGTGGCTGGCAGGATGCGGAGATCCTGCGTCATGGGGGATTCAATGTGCAGGAGATCGACGGTTACGAGCGGCTGTTCAAGCTGGTGGCTCGCGGTCGTATCGATCTCTTCTGCCGCGGTGCCAACGAGCTCTTTATCGAGCAGGAGCAGCACAGTGATCTGCCCGGCCTCACCGTGGATCGGCGAGTGGCGCTGCACTATCCCTTCCTCCACCTCTTCTACACCCACAAGGATAATCAGGCCGCCATCCGCCGCCTCTCGGTTGGCCTCAAGCTGGCGTGGCGGGATGGCTCGCTGCAACAGCTCTGGCTGCGTCACTTCAAACCTTCCCTCGAGCAGGCGCAGCTCCCCGGACGCCTGTTGTTCGAGTTGGCCAATCCGCGCCTTGATAAGGTGGACTTTGATTATCGGGCCTACCACTACAACCCCGTCGACGGGACGTTCGGGCCCGGGCTGCCTTGATCCTGATGGTGCTGTTAGCGGATAAAGGGCCGTCTCTGCTGATGTGCTAAATCATGCCCAAAAGGCATGTTTTTTATTATTTAAATTCATTTTTTGAAGGTTGGTGCGCTGCATATACTGGGGGTCGCTTCACGGTTCAGGTTTGCTCCTGCCCGCTTCTGGCTTGCGCGAGTGAGCCTGAATCGTCCTGCTGCGGCGTCTTGATGTTCTGCATGAAGGCGTCCATCACTGGGCCGGGATCGATCCCGGCAGGTATTACAGCTGACGGAGCCTTGTTATGTTTAATCCCCACTCTTGCGCCCTGATTGTCGAAGGGGGCGCGATGCGCGGCATCTTTGCCAGCGGCGTGCTCGATGCGTTTGTCGAAAGTCACCACTACCCGTTCGATTTCGTCATGGGCGTCTCGGCCGGTGCCACCAATCTGGTCTCCTACCTGAGCGAGCAGCCGCGCCGCAGCCACCACATCATCACCGAGCTGGCTTGCAGCTCCCGTTTTCTCGATCCCCTGCGCTTTGTCAAAGGGGGCGATCTGGTGGACATCGGCTGGCTGTGGCAGGCCAGTCGCCATCGCTTCCCGCTAGATCTCGACACCTTCTGTGCCCGCGACATTCCCTTCTACGCGGTGGCGACCGATGTGGCGAGCGGCAAGGCCATCTATCTGCCGGTGCGGCCCGACAACATGGATGAGGTGCTGACCGCCACCTGTGCCCTGCCGGTGGTGCAGCACGATACCCCCTGCGTCGATGGTCGCCCGATGGCCGATGGCGGGATCAGCGACTCCATTCCGGTGATAGAGGCCTATCGTCGCGGGGCGCGGCGGATGACGGTGGTGCTGTCTGAACCCTGGGGCTATCGCAAGAAGCCGGCCCGTTTCTGCTGGATGGTCAAAGCCTTGCTGAAAACCCAGCCGGCGCTGGCGCAAGCCATGCTGGAGCGGGATCGCGCCTACAACCGGGCGCTCGATTTCATCGCCAATCCCCCTGCCGATTGCGACATCGAGGTGATCGCGCCACCAGCCGATTTCATGGTCTCCCGTTTTACCCAGGATCCGGTCAAGCTGGAGTCCGGTTATCTGCAGGGCTACTGGCAGGGGCGCCAGAGCCTGCTGCGGGCCCGTGGAGAGGCGCGAGCGGTGGCCTGACTGGTTTGCCGGGTGCTGAATATAGAAAGGGGAACCTCGTGGTTCCCCTTTTGCATGCTTGTGCGGTAGTCGCTGATTACAGCATCTGCTTGAGGCGATAGAGCAGATCCAGCGCCTGACGGGGGGTGAGCTCGTCGGGGCGCACTGCTTCCAGCTCTTCCACCACCGGATGAGGCTGCGGGGCGAGAGTCACCGGAGCCGGGCGGCTTTCACCTGCGGGGACCGGAGTGGCGCTCTCCAGCTCATGCAGTTTGTGACGGGCCTGCTGGATCACCGATTTCGGCACCCCGGCCAACGCCGCCACTTGCAGGCCGTAGGAGCGGCTGGCCGCCCCTTCCTGCACCGCGTGCATAAAGGCGATGGTGTCGCCGTGCTCCACCGCATCGAGGTGGACGTTGGCCAGCCCGCTCATCAGCTCCGGCAAGCGGGTCAGCTCGAAGTAGTGGGTAGCGAACAGGGTGTAGGCGCCAATCTTGCTCGCCAGCTGTTCGGCACAGGCCCACGCCAGCGAGAGGCCGTCGTAGGTGCTGGTGCCGCGGCCAATCTCGTCCATCAGCACCAGACTGCGGGCGGTGGCGTTGTTGAGGATGTTGGCGGTCTCGGTCATCTCCACCATAAAGGTGGAGCGGCCGGAGGCGAGATCGTCTGACGCTCCGATGCGGGTGAAGATGCGGTCGATGGGGCCGATGCGGGCGTTGTCGGCGGGCACGAAGGCGCCGATATGGGCCAGCAGCACGATCAGCGCGGTCTGGCGCATGTAAGTGGATTTACCGCCCATGTTGGGGCCGGTGATGATCAGCATCCGTCGCTCCCGCTCCAGCCGGATAGGGTTGGCGATAAAGGGATCTGTCATCACCTGCTCAACCACCGGATGGCGGCCCGCTTCGATCAGGATCTGATCCTCATCGATGAGGGTCGGGCAGCGGTAGTCGAGGGTCTCGGCCCGCTCGGCCAGGTTGGCCAGCACGTCCAGCTCCGCCAGTGCGGCGGCGGAATCCTGCAGATCGCCGAGGTGGGGCAGCAGGGCATCGAGCAGCTCTTCGTAGAGCCGTTTCTCCAGCGCCAGCGCCTGGGACTGGGCGGTGAGTACCTTGTCCTCGTATTTTTTAAGCTCATCGATGATGTAGCGTTCGTTGTTCTTGAGGGTCTGGCGGCGGATGTAGTGGGCCGGCACCAGATGGCTGTTGGCGCGGCTCACCTCGATATAGAAGCCGTGCACCTTGTTGTAACCCACCTTGAGGGTGTTGATGCCGGTCAGCAGTTTTTCCCGCTCCTCGATGCGGGCGAGGCTGGCGGTGGCGCCGTTGGCGAGATCCCGCAGTTCGTCCAGCTCCTGATTGAAGCCGTCACGGATAACGCCACCATCGCGGATCAGCACCGGCGGCACCTCCATCACCGCACGTTCCAGCAGGTCGAGCAGCTCGGGGAAGGTGCTGGCCCGCTCGGCCAGTTGTTGCACCGCTTCGTGCTCGTTGTCCGCCAGCAGGCGCTGCAACTCTGGCAACTGGGCGAAGGCCTGACGCAGCCGGGTGAGGTCGCGCGGGCGGGCCGAGCGCAGGGCGAGACGGGCCAGCACCCGCTCCACATCACCCACCTGACGCAGCAGGTTGCCCAACTCGTCGTAGAGGTTCTGCTCAATGAGCTCCTTGATGGTGCTCTGGCGACCTTTCAGGATCACCCGATCGCGGATCGGCTGGTGGATCCAGCGCTTGAGCAGGCGGCTGCCCATGGGAGTGGCGGTGCGATCCAGCACCTCGGCCAGGGTATTTTCATAGCCACCGGCCAGATTCTGGGTCAGCTCCAGATTGCGGCGGGTAGCGGCATCCATGATGACCGCATGATCCGGCTGCTCGAGGCGTACGTTGCGGATGTGGGGCAGGGCGGTGCGCTGGGTATCCTTGACGTACTGCATCAGACAACCAGCGGCGCACAGGGCGGTCTCGCTCTTGTCGACGCCAAATCCCACCAGATCCTGGGTGCCGAACTGCTGGCAGAGCAGCTTGCGGGCGGTGCCCAGCTCAAACTCCCACTCCGGGCGGCGGCGCAGGCCGCGGCGACCCTCGATATGGTGCAGGAACTCGAACGATTCGGGATAGAGCAGCTCGGCCGGATTGGTGCGTTGCAGCTCTGCCAGCAGGGTCTCTTCTTTCTCGAACTGGTTGATGAAGAAGCGGCCGGAGCCGATGTCCATTGTGCCATAGCCGAAGCGGCGGCCATCGTGATAGACGGCGGCGATCAGGTTGTCCTGCCGCTCGCTGAGCAGCGCCTCGTCGGAGACGGTGCCCGGGGTGATGATGCGAATAACCTTGCGCTCCACCGGCCCCTTGCTGGTGGCGGGATCCCCCACCTGTTCGCAGATGGCGGCCGATTCGCCGAGCTGCACCAGCTTGGCCAGATAACCCTCGATGGCGTGATAGGGAACACCCGCCATCGGGATGGGGCTGCCCGCCGACTGGCCGCGTTTGGTCAGGGAGATATCGAGCAGCTGGGAGGCCTTGCGGGCATCGTCATAGAACAGCTCGTAGAAGTCGCCCATCCGGTAGAACAGCAGGATCTCCGGGTTCTCGGCCTTGAGGCCGAGGTACTGCTGCATCATGGGCGTGTGGGCGCTCAGATTTGCGCCGGGAGCGGAGCCTGTGGCGCCGCTGGCTTGGTGTTGTGCGGTCATGTTCTGTTCCAGAAGGGGCCTCTGCGGGCCAGTGTCTGCGGTGATGAGCCTTGAGCTTGATGGCGCCATTCTACACATAAGCGCCGCGACGGGGGAGCGGGTGTTCCGGGCGCAGCTGCTCTGCGCTATTGAAGGCATGACACAGGTGCGGCACCTCACATTGCGGCAGGCAAGGGCGGTCTGCCGTGGTTGCGGGCGGTGCTAGCGGGATCGCATAATGTGCCTCTTGAGCGGATCAGAAGGAGTCGTGATGAAACTGGATGCAGAGATAGAGCACCTTGCCATCGAGCTGGGACGGGCCCTCGGTCAACGGGGCTGGCTGGCTGCGACCGCCGAATCCTGTACCGGCGGCGGGGTGGCCAGCGCCATCACCGACATCGCGGGCAGCTCCGGCTGGTTCGATCGCGGATTTGTCACCTACACCAACGAGGCCAAGCAGCAGATGTTGGGGGTGAGCAGCGATAGCCTTGAACAGCACGGTGCCGTGAGCGAAGCGGTGGTGCTGGAGATGGCCCGCGGCGCGCTGGCCCACTCGTCGGCCTCCATCAGCGTTGCTATTAGTGGCATCGCCGGCCCCGGCGGCGCCACCGAGGGCAAGCCGGTCGGCACCGTCTGGTTCGCCTGGGCCGACCGCAACGGCCGTCACCACTCCCTGCTCGCCCGCTTCGACGGGGATCGCCGACAGGTGCGCCAGCAGGCGGTGAGACAGGCCTTGTCGGGTCTGTTGGCCCTGCTCAGATAAATTGGGCTTGATACTGTATGAATAGACAGTATACTTAGCCCAACTTCACTTCTTACTCACGATTTCCAGCGGAGATTGGCATGGATCAGAACAAACAGAAGGCACTGGCGGCTGCGCTGGGTCAGATTGAAAAGCAGTTCGGCAAAGGTTCCATCATGCGTCTGGGCGACAGCAAGACCATGGATATCGAAGCCATCTCTACCGGTTCCCTCTCGCTGGACGTGGCGCTGGGGATCGGCGGTCTGCCGTGTGGCCGTATCGTCGAGATCTACGGCCCGGAATCTTCCGGTAAAACTACCCTCACCCTGCAGGTGATCGCCGAAGCCCAGAAGAAGGGCAAGACCTGTGCCTTCGTCGATGCGGAACACGCTCTCGACCCTATCTACGCTGCCAAGCTGGGCGTCAACGTCGACGACCTGCTCATCTCCCAGCCGGATACCGGTGAACAGGCGCTGGAGATCTGCGACATGCTAGTTCGCTCCAACGCGGTTGACGTCATCATCGTCGACTCCGTGGCGGCCCTGACGCCGAAAGCGGAAATCGAAGGGGAGATGGGTGACTCCCACGTTGGCCTGCAGGCCCGTCTGATGTCCCAGGCGCTGCGCAAGCTGACTGCCAACATCAAGAACGCCAACTGCCTGTGCATCTTCATCAACCAGATCCGGATGAAGATCGGCGTCATGTTCGGTAGCCCGGAGACCACTACCGGTGGTAACGCGCTCAAGTTCTACGCCTCCGTGCGTCTGGATATCCGTCGTATCGGCGCCATCAAGGAAGGCGACGAAGTGGTCGGTAACGAGACCCGCGTCAAAGTGGTCAAGAACAAGGTGGCCCCGCCCTTCAAGCAGGCTGAATTCCAGATCTTCTACGGCGCCGGTATCTCCAAAGAGGGCGAGCTGGTGGATCTCGGTGTCAAGCACAAGCTGATCGACAAGGCCGGTGCCTGGTACAGCTACAACGGCGAGAAGATCGGTCAGGGCAAGGCCAACGTCATGAAGCTGTTCGCCGAGAACAAGGTGATGGCTGGCGAAGTGGAAGCCCGCCTGCGCGAGCTGCTGCTCTCCGGTGCCGTGCCAGTCGATGACAAGGCTGCACCGGTTGAGGCAGACGAGTTCGATGCCGAAAGCGAACAAGAGTTCGAATAAGGAACAAAGGAAGGCCGGGTAGATACCCGGCCTTGTTATTTATGATGGTTGATGAATCCGTTACCGAACCGGTCGAGCCTGTTGAACCGACCTTTGCAGAGCAGCTGGCCGCTGCCCGTGCTTATGCCATGCGCAGTCTGGCCCGCCGCGAGAGTGCCGAGTCGGAGCTGGCCAACCGGCTGCGCCAGCAGGGTTTCAATGAAGAGGTGATCGAGGCGGTGGTCGACTACTGCCGCGGTTACAACTGGGTCAATGATGAACGTTACGGTGGTATGGCAGTGCGGGCCGGTGCAGCCAAGGGACATGGCCCCATCAAGATCCGCTTCGATCTGCGCCGCAAGGGGCTCGACGATATGCAGATTGATGCCGCATTCGATCAGCCGGAGCTGGACTGGTTCGAACTGGCGTTTGCCCTGCTCGAACGGCGCGCCCGGGTGGCCTATCTGGCCGATTTCAAGCTGCGGATGAAGTGGCTCAAGTATCTGCTGGGGCGCGGCTTTACCCAGGATCAGGCACGTTACGCTATCTCTGCCCTGCAGGAGCGGGAGGAGTAACGCCACTGCGTGGCAAACGTCGTTTCACCTATCCTTATGGCAGGTTTTTCCTGCCCGTTCAGTAGCTTGCGCGCACAATCCCGAAAAAGCGGCCTTTTGTTCATCTCATCCCTCTTTATGCGCTGCTTTTTTGCCTCTCGACAGTGGAAAAAGCCACTGTGGGCAGCGGCGCTCTTATCTGGCCCGTTTATGTGCGCTTTTTCGCCCGTGGCGGCCCTGTCCGTTTTACTTTACCCCGCAGAAAACTTACATTAATGCGGTTAAAAGTCCGTATTCGAATCAAGCAGGATTTTCCATGTATATGTCCACGTCAGAGATTCGCGCTGCGTTTCTCGAGTATTTCCGTTCCCAGGGGCACCAGGTTGTCTCCTCCAGCTCGCTGGTACCGCATAACGACCCGACCCTGTTGTTTACCAACGCGGGTATGAACCAGTTCAAGGACGTGTTCCTTGGCGCAGACAAGCGTGCCTACAATCGCGCGACGACTTCCCAGCGTTGCGTGCGTGCCGGTGGTAAGCACAACGATCTGGAAAACGTCGGCTATACCGCTCGTCACCACACCTTCTTCGAAATGCTGGGCAACTTCAGCTTCGGCGACTACTTCAAACAGGATGCCATCAAGTTTGCATGGGGCTTCCTGACCGAGGTGCTGCAGCTACCGAAAGATCGCCTGCTGGTGACCGTCTACGCGACTGACGATGAAGCTTTCGATATCTGGGAAAAAGAGGTCGGTGTCCCGGCCGATCGCATCGTGCGCATCGGTGACAACAAGGGGGCCCCTTACGCTTCCGACAACTTCTGGGCGATGGGCGATACCGGCCCGTGCGGTCCCTGCACCGAGATCTTCTATGACCACGGCGATCACATCTGGGGCGGCCGTCCCGGCTCACCGGAAGAGGATGGCGACCGTTTCATCGAGATCTGGAACGTGGTGTTCATGCAGTTCAACCGTCAGGCTGACGGCACCATGGAGCCGCTGCCGCGTCCGTCCGTGGATACCGGCATGGGGCTGGAGCGTATCTCCGCCATCATGCAGGGTGTCCACTCCAACTACGAAATCGACATCTTCCAGGCGCTGATCAAGAAAGCGGCCGAGATTGTCGGTACCACCGATCTGAGCAACCAGTCCCTGCGCGTCATCGCTGACCACATCCGCTCCTGCGCCTTCCTGGTGGCAGATGGCGTGATGCCGTCCAACGAAGGTCGTGGCTATGTGTTGCGTCGTATCATCCGCCGCGCCGTGCGTCACGGTCGCAAGCTGGGCGCTACCGATGTCTTCTTCTACAAACTGGCTGCCGAGCTGGCGGTGCAGATGAAAGACGTCGCAGCCGAGCTGATCGCCCAGCTGCCGCTGGTCGAGCGCGTGCTGCGGATCGAAGAGGAGCAGTTCGTCCGCACCCTGGATCGCGGTCTGCTGCTGCTGGAAGACGCTCTGGCCAACCTGGGCGATGCCAAGGTTATTCCGGGCGAAGTGGTGTTCAAGCTCTATGACACTTACGGCTTCCCGGCCGACCTGACTGCCGACGTGGTGCGCGAGCGCGAGATCGGCATCGATGAAGAGGGCTTCAAGTCCGAGATGGAGAAGCAGCGTGCTCGTGCCAAGGAAGCGTCCAGCTTCGGCGTGAACTACAACGAAATGCTCAAGCTCGACTTCGAGACCCCCTTCACCGGTTACAAGACCCTGAGCGAGCGCACTCGCGTGGTCGGCATCTACAAGGGTGTGGAAGAGGTGAGCGGTCTTATCGCCGGTGACGAAGCGGTCATCGTGCTGGAGGAGACCCCCTTCTACGCCGAGTCCGGCGGCCAGATCGGCGACAGCGGTACCCTGAAAGTGGACGACGGTATCTTTGCCGTGACCGACACCCTGAAAGCGGGCAAGGCGATCATCCACAAGGGCTACATGGAGCTGGGTACCCTGGAGAAGGGCGCCGAAGTGGAAGCCGTGGTAGACGCTGACCGTCGTCAGGCCATCGCCCTGAACCACTCCGTGACTCACCTGCTGCACGCTGCCCTGCGTCAGGCTCTGGGCGAGCATGTCACCCAGAAAGGTTCTCTGGTAGGGGCCGAGCGCATGCGCTTTGACTTCTCCCACTTCGAGGGGCTGACCATGGCGACCATTCGCCGGGTCGAGGAGCTGGTCAACAACCAGATCCGCGCCAACCACGAAATCACTACCCAGTTGATGGATCTGGAAGCGGCCAAGTCCGCAGGTGCCATGGCGCTGTTTGGTGAGAAATATGAAGACGACGTGCGTGTCGTGCGCATGGGCGACTACTCCACCGAGCTGTGCGGCGGTACTCACGCCAAGCGCACCGGTGATATCGGCTTCTTCAAGATCATCGCCGAGAGCGGTATCGCAGCTGGCGTGCGCCGTATCGAAGCGGTAACCGGCAAAGCGGCCATCGACTTCATGCATCAGGTTGGCGAGCAGATCGAAGAGGCTGCCGCACTGGTGAAAGGTGATCAGTTCTGCATCGCCGACAAGGTTCGCCAGATGCTGGACAAGGCCAAGATGATGGAGCGCGAGCTGGAGCAGCTTAAGGCCAAGCTGGCCGCTCAGGCTGGTAACGATCTGCTGGGTCAGGTGATCGAGATCAACGGTCAGAAGGTGCTGGTTGCAGCGCTGGAAGGGGCCGATCCGAAATCCCTGCGCGGCATGCTGGACGAGCTGAAGAACCAGATGAAGTCCGGTGTTGTGCTGCTGGCCACCTGTGCCGATGGCAAGGTCAACCTGATCGCGGGCGTCACCAACGACCTGACCGGCAAGGTCAAGGCCGGTGAGCTGGTCAATCTGGTTGCCCAGCAGGTGGGTGGCAAGGGCGGTGGCCGTCCGGACATGGCGCAGGCGGGTGGTACCCAGCCTGAGGCGGTGCCGGCAGCGCTGCAATCCGTTCACTCCTGGCTGGAAGAGCGCCTGTAATCGGGCGAGGTGATCTGTGGCACTCTATGTACAGAAGTACGGCGGCACCTCGGTCGGCACACTGGAGCGGATCGAGGCGGTAGCTGAGCGGGTCGAGCAGACCCGCGCCCAGGGACACGACGTGGTGGTGGTTGTCTCCGCCATGTCGGGCGAAACCAACCGGCTGCTGGGCATGGCCCAGCAGCTGGATCCTGATGCCAACCGGCGGGAGATGGATGTACTGGTCTCCACCGGTGAGCAGGTCACCATAGCGCTGCTGGCGATCGCGTTGAACAAACGCGGTTGTCCTGCGGTCTCAATGACCGGTGATCAGGTACGGATTCACACCGATTCCGCCTATGGCAAGGCGCGCATCACCCACATCGACACCGAGCTGGTTCATGCCGAACTGGCTGCGGGCAAGGTGGTGGTGATCGCCGGTTTCCAGGGCCGTGACGAGCATAACGCCATCACGACGCTGGGCCGCGGCGGTTCGGATACCACGGCGGTTGCCGTGGCGGCGGCCATCAAGGCCGATGAGTGCCAGATCTTTACTGATGTGGATGGGGTATACACCACGGATCCGCGCATCGAGCCCAAGGCGCGTCGTCTCGACACCATCACCTTCGAGGAGATGCTGGAGATGGCCAGTCTCGGCGCCAAGGTGCTGCAGATCCGCTCGGTGGAGTTTGCGGGCAAGTACCGCGTCCCGCTGCGGGTGCTGTCGAGCTTTATCGATGGAGAGGGAACCTTAATCACATATGGAGGTGATAGGATGGAAGCTCCCCTGGTATCCGGGATCGCTTTTAACCGCAACGAGGCCAGCCTGACCATTCTGGGCGTGCCGGACAGACCAACCGTTGCCGCGCAGATCCTGAATCCGATCAGCGACGCCAACATTGATGTCGACATGATTGTGCAGAACACCCTGGGAGATGGCACCGCCGACTTCACCTTCACGGTGAATCGTGACGACTATCGCCGTGCCCGGGCACTGCTGGAGGAGACCGCCACCGAACTTGGCGCCTCCTGCGTGCAGGGAAATGGCGAAATTGCCAAGGTCTCCATTGTCGGTGTCGGCATGTGGAACCATCCCGGTGTTGCGCGCACCATGTTCAAGGTATTGGGCGAGGAGGGGATCAACATGCAGTTGATCTCGACCTCTGAAATCAAAATCTCTGTGGTGATTGACGAGAAGTATCTGGAGCTGGCGGTGCGAGCCCTGCACGCGGCTTTCGGGTTGGATCAGGCACCGCAAGAGCAGCCCTTGGGCTAACAATCTCTGATTGATTTAGTTTCAACCATTTACCATATCGGTATCTTTGTTAGATAATGTCGCATATCGATATAAAAACAAAACAGGATACAGGAGCAAGCGAATGCTTATTTTGACTCGTCGTGTTGGGGAAACCCTGATGATTGGTGATGAAGTGACTGTCACCGTACTGGGCGTTAAAGGCAACCAGGTCCGTATCGGTGTTAACGCGCCGAAAGAGGTCTCCGTACACCGCGAAGAGATCTACCAGCGCATCCAGGCCGAGAAAGTTCCGGGCCAACCGGGCTTCTAAGCCACTTTCATGGCTGTGACAAGGCGACACCTCATGTGTCGCCTTTTGTTTTTCCGGCCCCCTGAAATCGCCCTGCAGGGCGCGAAACTGCGGGATAAGTGCCGATATTGTTTGAATATTCCACGCTTTGACCAAATGCTGAGCGAACGCACTTTTTTCTCCAAAAAAGTGTTTGACTAAAAATCCCTGTGAAGTATTATCAGCCCCGCAAACGGAGAGGTGGCCGAGAGGCTGAAGGCGCTCCCCTGCTAAGGGAGTATGCGGCTTATACCCGCATCGGGGGTTCGAATCCCCCCTTCTCCGCCATTTGCGCCCGTAGCTCAGCTGGATAGAGTACCTGGCTACGAACCAGGTGGTCAGAGGTTCGAATCCTCTCGGGCGCACCATACAGACAGCCTCGACTTCGGTCGGGGCTGTTTTTTTATGGGCGATATTTAGCTTTTGGTGCGGATCCCCGTGCGCTGTTGCGGGTGGATCGCCCGTTTACCTAGCTGTTCTTGTCCTCATTTCTTCCCCTTTTTGTAATTGCGCACAGTTCTTCTGATCGTTGCACTGCCTCACCACCCTTTGCCTCATCTGCAAGCGGGCTGTATGCCTGCTGTTGCAACGGCAGATGCCACGCAGCTTATCACTCAAGGTTCGCTCATCTACATCCTGCAAGGCCTGCGAGGCGTTTTGCGGGCAATAAAAAAGGATGCCGCAGCATCCTTTTTTGTGAAGAGATCCACTCAGCTTTTCAGCCATTTGCGAATACGGTTGGCATCGCCGATGGGGGTACGTTTGCCCACCGAGTTGAGCAGCACGATGGCGAGCTCGCGGCTGTCCGGTTTGGCGCGCATTACCAGACAGCGCCCCGCTTCGTCAGTGAAGCCGGTCTTGGAGAGGCGCACGTCCCAATCCGGGTTTTTCACCAGCGGGTTGGTGTTGTTGAACATCAGGCTGTAGGCAGGGGCGCTGAAGCGCATCTCCCGGTTCTCATCCTGAGTGAACTGACGGATCAGCGGCTGGCGATAGGCGGCGGCGGCCAGCTTGCCCAGATCCTGGGCGGTGGAGACGTTGCGGGTGGAGAGGCCGGTGGAGTCGTAGAAGTGGGTATTACGCATACCCAGCTGTCTGGCCTTGTTGTTCATGGCTCGCACGAAGGCGCTGCGACCGCCCGGATAGTGACGCGCCAGTGCCGAGGCCATCCGGTTTTCGGAGGACATCAGCGCCAGATGCAGGGCGTCACGGCGGGTCACCTTGGTGCCCATGCGGATGCGGGAGTGAGTGTGTTTGACCCGATCCAGATCGTTCTTGTCGACCGTGATGGTCTGGTTGAGATTCTGTTTGGCATCCAGCACCACCAGCGCTGTCATCAGCTTGGTGAGAGAGGCGATGGGACGCACCTTGGTGGCATTCTTCTGGTAGAGCGTCTTGCCCGTTTTTACATCCACGACTAGGGCGCTGCTCGAGCGTACTTCCAGTTTGGCAGGGTTGGGTGCCGCGCTGACCGCAGGCAATCCCAGCATTCCCATCAACCCGACAACCAGCGCTGCTGCGCGAATCCGACACCACATACAACCGACTCCATTCCCATCCAAAAAAAGGCGCTAGATTCACTCATTTTTACCCCGGCTTTACAAGGGCCGAGCGGGACTATTTCTGCTATTTGCGCAAAATTGGCGATCAAAAAAGCCCTCTGGCGAGGGCTTTCGGGTCGGGCGTTGGGCGAGGGGTCAATCCCGCGGCTGCGCGGCCCTGCGTTTGCTGATCCAGCGCCAGACCAGCGCCACCATGCCACCCACCAGCAGGGCCACCGGCAGATAGATGATGATGTTGAAGAACTGGGTCTGGTATTCGGCGGCCAGCTTGGTGTGGCTCAGGTAGTAGCCAAACCCTACCAGCGGGCAGATCCACATGATGGAGCTGATCAGATTGACGATGAGAAAGCGCCCCTGGGGCAGTTCGGTGGCACCCACGATATAGGGGTAGGCGGTGCGCACGAAGGCGATATAGCGCGCGGTGATCAGGGTGATGATCCCGTACTTGTCCAGCAGGTGGTAGACCTTCTGCTGGTGTCGCTCTTCCACATGGGACATCAGCCGATGGTAGAGCTGGGTGTGGCCAAGGACGCGCCCCTGCATGTAACCGAGCCAGGTGCCGACAAAGGTGGCCATGATCAACAGCGGGATTACCCCGAGAGACAATACATCCTGATAGATGAGTACGCCGGTGAGGATCAGCAGGCTGTCACCGGGCAGAAAGGCGGTAGGGATGAATCCGTTTTCCAGTACCAGAAACGTCAGAATCACACCACAGATCATGAAGGCCATCTTGGGATCGGAAAGTGTGTTCAGATCGTGATTCATAAAGGCGTGAGCCAGTTGGTAAAACTGCTCCATACTTGCAAACTCCGCAGGTTAGCTGGGTTGATCGGTCAAGGGCATGGCGAGCACCTTGTCGATGCGCAGGCCATCCATGTCAACAATTTCCAGTTGCCACTGTTCCAGTGTCACCAGGTCTCCGGTTTGTGGAACACGACCAAGGAGCAGCATGATAAGCCCTCCGAGGGTGTGATAGTGATGTTTTTCTTCTTCTGGCAGACGAACCAGCTCCAGACAGTCCTTCAACTCCGGCAGCGGGATCAGGCCATCGAGCAGCCAGCTGCCGTCGGCGCGCCGGAATGCCCAGTTGTCCTCGCCATCCTCCTGCTGGAAATCCCCCGCCAGCGCCTCCAGCAGATCCTGCTGGGTCACCAGTCCCTGCAGCTCGCCATATTCGTCCACCACCAGCGCCATCTGTTCGCTGTGGGTGCGGAAGTGGTTGAGCAGCTCGACGCCGTTGAGGGTCTCGGGCAGCAGGCTGCCCTCCTGGGTCAGGGCAGCCAGATCGATGGGCTCCCCCTTGATATAGGCGTGCAGCACCTTGCTGACATTGATGATACCCACCAATTCTGACAGGTTGCCGTCGCAGACCGGAAAATAGCTGTGGCGATACTCCACTAGCCGCTGCAGGTTGGTCTCCAGCGGCAGCGCCAGATCCAGATAGCGGATATCGCTGCGCGGCACCATCAGGGAGGAGAGGCTGCGCTCGTCGAGACGGAAGACGTTGCGCAGCATGGTGTGTTCATGATCCTCGATTACCCCAGCTTCCGATCCCTCCACCAGCATGGCGTGGATCTCCTCCTCGGTGACGTTGGCGCTGCCGTTCTGGTTGACCCGCAGCAGCCGCAGGCTGGCATTGGTGGAGGCCGACAGCAGCCAGACGAAGGGGCGGGTCAGGGTGGCGAGCCAGTGCATGGGGCGGGCAACCAGACAGGCGATGCGTTCGGCATTGAGCTGGCCGAGCCGCTTGGGCACCAGCTCCCCCACCACGATGGAGAGGTAAGTAACCACCACCACCACGATGACGGTGGCGATCAGGCCACTGCTCTTGGCCGGGAGTCCCCACTCCTGCAACCAGAGGGAGAAGGGCTGGGCCAGCAGGGATTCGCCGTAGATACCGTTGAGCAGACCTATGCTGGTAATGCCGATCTGGACGGCAGAGAGAAAATGGGTCGGGTCTTCGCCCAGTTTGAGGGCAATGGCGGCGGAGCGGTTGCCTTCAGAGGCAAGCTTGCCGAGGCGAGCCTTGCGTGCGGTGACGATGGCGATTTCTGACATGGCGAAGACGCCATTAAGCAAAATCAATCCCAGCAGGATCAATATTTCCATACAGCAACAGCACTCCTTGAGTGGATAAGATCGCTGGCAGTGTAATGAATTTGGCGGCGATGCGCTTGTGAAAGCGGGTGATCCGGCTCGCTAATTTGATGACAGCGCTTTGCGATGGCTGAAAAAGATGGCCGGAAAAGAGAGGGACGACCCCGCCAAACGGCGTAATGGGCGAGGCAGCATTGCAGGAGTGAAAAGGGCGGGAAGTCCCGCCCTTGCTTATCACTTGTCAGACAACCGTTATCAGAACTGCTGGAACCAGCGCTGGATCTGGGCCGGATCCTTGCTCTGGGTCAGGGAGAGCATCAGCAGCACCCGCGCCTTCTGCGGGTTGAGGGTCTCGGCGGCGACGAAGCCGTACTTGGCATCATCGATCTCGGCATCCAGAGTGGTGGAGCCGGTCGGTACGCGGGCGGAGCGCACTACCCGGATGCCGTCCTTGCTCGCCTTGGCCAGGGTGTCGAACAGGGTGTGGTAGAGGTTGCCGTTGCCCACCCCGGCGCTGACGATGCCGTCGAACTTGGCATCCACCATCGCCTTGGCCGGCAGATCGGTGGCGTTGGCGTAGCTGTAGACGATGCCGACCTGTGGCAGCTTGTCGAGCTTGCTCACATCAAACGGGGTCTTGCTGGTGTGCAGGCGAGCCGGACTGCGCTGATAGTCGATCTTGCCGTTGTGGATGTAGCCGAGCGGGCCAAAGTTGGGGGAGGCGAAGGTTTGCACCCCGGTGGTGTTGGTCTTGGTGACGTCGCGGGCATCCAGCACTGTGTCGTTCATCGCCACCATCACGCCACGGCCCTTGGAGGCGGGGTCGGAGGCGGTCACCACGGCGTTGTAGAGGTTGAGCGGGCCATCGGCACTCATGGCGGTGGAGGGACGCATGGCGCCAACCAGTACCACCGGCTTGTCGCTCTTGACGGTCAGATTGAGGAAGTAGGCGGTCTCTTCCATGGTGTCGGTGCCGTGGGTGATGACGATGCCATCCACGTCATCCTTGGCCAGCAGCTCGTTGACCCGCTTGGCCAGCTTGAGCCACACCTCGTCGTTCATGTCCTGGGAGCCGATCTTCACCACCTGCTCTCCCTGCACATCGGCCACGTTTTTCATCTCGGGCACCGCGGCGATCAGGGTTTCGATGGCCACCTTGCCTGCCTCGTAGTTGGACTGGGTGGCAGATTGGCCTGCCCCGGCGATGGTGCCGCCGGTAGCCAGAATATGGACGCTGGGCAGCGCCATCGCCATGGGGGAGAGGGTCAGGCCAACGACGGCGGCGAGCAGGGTCTTGCGGATCGGTAGGGTCATGCTGCAAATCCTTATGGTTGGAATAATCGCAGCAAGTTTGCCCGTTTAAACAGCAATATCTGTGATAAAACTCACCAAAAGACAGGTGAGTACAGATTTTTAACCTGTTTTATACCTCTATGGAGATAATTTAACTCGCAGAGAAACCCTTGGCTTCGATCAGGGCGATCAGCTCGGCCTTGCTCAGATCGCTCTCGATGACGGCCTTGCTGCTGGCGAAATCGACGGTCGCGGTGGTGACCGCAGGCTGGGCCAGCAGGGCTTTTTGCAGACTGGCGGCGCAGCCACCACAGGACATGCCGGACACGGTGAGTTCGATGGTCATGGGATATCTCCTCTGTTGATGAGCGCCAGCCTAAAGCTGCCGCCTCCGGCAAGGTCAAGCCGTCAGTACATAAGACCCAGATAGTTCATCAGAGTCGCCCCGAGGCTGGTAGTAACCAGCGAGCCGAGGGTGGTGGTGGCGATGATGTTTGCGGCCAGCACGCTGTCGCCCCCCATGGCGCGGGTCATCACATAGCTGGCGGCGGCAGTCGGGGTAGCGCTGATGAGGAACAGAATACCCAGCTCCAGATGGCTGAAGCCGAGCAGGGCCGCCCCCAGAGTGAACGCAGCCGGAATGAGGCAGAGCCGCATGATGCTGGCCCAGCCCGCAAGGGCTGCACCACCACGCAGAGCATCAAGGCTGAGGGAGGCGCCGGTGCAGAGCAGCGCCAGCGGCAACGTCATGTTGGCGAAGTAGCTGCCGGTAGTGAGCAGCAGTTGCGGCATCTTGATACCGAGCAGGGTAAAGGGCAGCGCCGCCACAATGGCGATGATCAACGGATTCTTGATGATGCCGAGCAGAATGGGGCGAATGCCGGTGGCACCGCCGAGACTGCGGGTGAGGGTGATCACCGCGAGAATGTTGTAGAGCACGGTCACCGCGCCGACATAGAAGGCCGCCGCACCCAACCCCTCGTGGCCGTAAGCGTTCTGCACATAGGCGAGCCCGATAATGGCGCTGTTGCCGCGAAAGCTCCCCTGCACGAAGATGCCGCGCAGCCGCTGCTCCCCGATAAAACGTCCGGCCAACAGCTCCAGTACCAGATAGCTGATAACGGTGGCGAGCAGGCCATAGCCGATAAACCAGAGGCTCGGCATGGTGGCGAAGTTGGTACCCAGAATACTGAGAAAGAGCAGAGCGGGCAGGGTGACCTGAAACACCAGTCGCGAGGCGGATTCGGTGAAGGGATCCGGCAAAAGCCCCAACCGCTTGAGCAAGATGCCGAGCAGCAGCACCACGCAGATGGGCCCTGTGATGGAGAGGGAGAAGAGCAGACTGGCCAGCAGATCCATGATGGGCATCCTGTGCTGTGCCCACACACCCTGACGGCGGGGCAAAAAGGGCATTCTAACGCCATGGGCTTGTATTCACAGGGGTTAATCACAACAATGTGGGCAATTCCACCGCCTAGCCTCCTGTGAGCCAATTCATGGACAAGAAACTGACCATCCTCGATATCGCCAGACTGAGTGGCGTCGGCAAGTCTACCGTCTCCCGGGTGCTTAATCAGGATCCCAAGGTGAAGCAGGAGACCCGCGAGCGGGTGGAGCAGATCATCGCCGAGCACGGCTTTGTGCCGAGCAAATCGGCGCGGGCCATGCGCAGCCAGAGCCAGCAGGTGGTGGGGATCATCGTCTCGCGGCTCGACTCCAGCTCGGAGAATCAGGCGGTGCGCGGCATGCTGGAGACCCTCTACCAGCGCGGCTACGATGCCGTGCTGATGGAGAGCAAGTTCTCCCCTGCCAAGGTACAGGAGCATCTGGCGGTGCTGGAGCGGCGCGGGGTGGATGGCATTATCCTGTTCGCCTTCAATGACTTGGACTATGCCGCCATGGCGCCGCTGAAAGAGAAGCTGGTGCTGGTCGCCCGTGAATATCCCGGTTTCTCCTCGGTCTGCTTCGACGACGCCGGTGCGGTGCGCACCATGCTGGCGCAGCTGGCAAGCCGTGGCGCCCGCGACATCGCCTATCTGGGGGTGGATGCCTCGGATCTCACCACCGGCCAGCGCCGCCTAGATGCTTATCTCGCTTACTGCGCAGAGCAGGGGTTGCGCCCGCGCAGCGCCCTCGGCGATCTCAGCCTGCAGAGCGGCTACCGGCTGGCGGCCGAGCTGCTTACCCCCTCCACCCAGGCGCTGGTCTGCGCCAGCGACACCCTCGCCATTGGTGCGGCAAAATACCTGCAAGAACAAGGGCGTAGCGAGGTGCTGGTGACCGGACTTGGCAACAATCCCATGCTCAGTTTCCTCTTCCCCAATGCCCTCAGTCTCGACCTTGGTTACAAAGGGGCGGGGGAGCAGGCGGCGCGTCAGCTGCTCGGCCAGATTGAGCAGGATCAGCCTCCGCTGGTGACTATCGCCCCCTGCCGAACCCTGTGAGCCCCATCACTTCCGACTGAACAAAAAGTGTGCTTTTTGTGACGCTGGCCACGAATTGGGAACGTTCCCATTTAGATCTGGCCAGATTGTCGGCATGCTAAATGGGAACGATACCAAAAACGCTCCGGCCGACAGACTGGCTCAAAAGGGCGATACAGACCACTATTCAATGGCGTCACAGAGGGAAGACCCATGTCCAAGATCAACGCACAGCAGCTTGCCACCCTGATCGACAAGATCGGCGGCAAGGAGAACATCGCCACCGTCAGCCACTGCCTGACCCGGTTGCGCTTCGTCCTGAACGATCCGGCCAAGGCCGACAGCAAGGCCATCGAAACCATTCCGGCAGTGAAGGGAAGCTTCACCCAGGGCGGTCAGTTCCAGGTGGTGATCGGTAACGAGGTAGAGCAGTGGTACAAGGCGCTGACCGAACAGCTCGGCGTCAGCGGTGGCAGCAAGGAGACCGCCAAGCAGGCGGCCCGCCAGAACATGAACCCGCTGGAGCGTGGCATCTCCCATCTGGCGGAGATCTTCGTACCGTTGCTGCCCGCCATCATCACCGGCGGTCTGATCCTGGGCTTTCGCAACGTCATCGGCGACATCAAGATGTTTGACGATGGCACTCACACCCTCACCGAGATCAGCCAATTCTGGGCTCAGGTACACACCTTCCTCTGGCTGTTGGGCGAGGCGATTTTCCACTTCCTGCCGGTCGGTGTTTGCTGGTCTGCAGTGAAGAAGATGGGTGGCTCCGAGATCCTCGGTATTGTGCTGGGGGTGACGCTGGTGTCACCGCAGTTGATGAACGCCTACGGCATTGGTCAGCAGACTCCCGAGGTGTGGGACTTCGGCCTGTTCGTGATCCAGAAGGTGGGTTATCAGGCCCAGGTCATTCCGGCGCTGCTGGCGGGTGTCTTCCTGGCCTGGGTTGAGACCAACCTCAAGCGCATCATTCCGGCCTATCTCTATCTGGTGATCGTGCCGTTTGTTTCGCTGCTGCTGGCGGTGATCGTGGCCCACGCCTTTATCGGCCCGTTCGGTCGCTGGTTGGGTGACGGTGTCGGCTTTGCCGCCAAGGCCGCCATGACAGGCTCCTTCGCTCCCATCGGTGCCGCCCTGTTCGGTTTCCTCTACGCGCCGCTGGTCATCACCGGCATCCACCACACCACCAACGCGGTGGATCTGCAGCTGATGCAGAGCATGGGTGGCACCCCGATCTGGCCGCTGATCGCCCTCTCCAACATCGCTCAGGCGTCTGCGGTCGTCGGCATCATTCTGATCAGCCGCAAGGAGAACGAGCGGGAGATCTCGGTGCCTGCCGCCATCTCCGCTTACCTCGGGGTGACCGAGCCGGCCATGTACGGCATCAACCTCAAGTACAAGTTCCCCATGCTGTGCGCCATGGTGGGCTCCAGCCTTGCCGCCCTCATCTGCGGTTTCGCCGGGGTGATGGCCAACGGCATCGGGGTAGGCGGCCTGCCGGGCATCCTCTCCATCCAGCCGCAATACTGGGCCGTTTACTCCCTCGCCATGCTGGTGGCCATCGTGGTGCCTGTGGTGCTGACCCTGCTGGTCTACAAGCGCCAGCAGGCGGCCGGCAAGCTGGCCCAGGCCAGCGCCTGATCCCACGCATCAGGGCGACCCGCAGGGGTCGCCCTCTCCCTTTTTCATTCGAGACAAGAGCAAGACCCATGAGCCAAACACCCTGGTGGCAGAGTGCCGTGATTTACCAGATCTATCCCAAGAGCTTTCAGGATTCCGCTGCCCGTGGCACCGGCGATCTCAAGGGGATCATGGCCCGCCTCGACTATCTCAAGACCCTCGGTGTCGATGCCCTCTGGCTGACCCCGGTTTACGTCTCCCCGCAGGTGGACAACGGCTACGACATCGCCGACTACCTTGCCATCGACCCCGCCTACGGCACCATGAATGATTTCGAGGCGCTGCTGGCCGCCGCCCACGCGCGCGACATCCGCATCGTGATGGATATCGTGGTCAACCACACCTCCACCGAGCATGCCTGGTTCAAGTCGGCGCTGGGGGACAAGAACAGCCCCTACCGCGACTACTACATCTGGCGCGATCCGGTGGATGGCGGCGTACCCAACAACTGGCAATCCAAGTTTGGCGGCAGCGCCTGGGAGCTGGATCCCGCCACCGGTCAGTACTACCTGCACCTGTTTGCCCGCGAGCAGGCGGATCTCAACTGGGAAAATCCGGCGGTGCGCGCCGAGGTCAAAAACATCATCCACTTCTGGGCCAAGAAGGGGGTGGACGGTTTCCGCCTCGACGTCATCAACCTCATCTCCAAGGATCAGACGTTCCCGAACGACGAGATTGGCGATGGCCGCCGCTTCTACACCGACGGGCCGCGCATCCACGAATTTTTGCAGGACGTGAGCCGCGACGTGTTTGCCCCGGTGGGTGCCATGACGGTGGGGGAGATGTCCTCCACCAGTCTGGAGTACTGCCAGCGCTATGGCGCCCTCGATGGATCCGAGCTCTCCATGGTGTTCAACTTCCACCACCTCAAGGTGGATTACCCCAACGGCGACAAGTGGACCAAGGCACCGTTCGATTTTCTCGAACTCAAACGCATCTTCAACCACTGGCAGAGCGGTATGCATGGCAAGGGGTGGTCGGCGCTGTTCTGGTGCAACCACGATCAGCCGCGCATCGTCTCCCGTTTTGGCGATGAGGGTGAGCATAGGGTCGTGGCCGCCAAGATGCTGGCCAGCACGCTGCACGGCCTGCAAGGCACCCCCTACATCTATCAGGGGGAGGAGATCGGCATGACCAACCCCAGCTATCAGCGCATCGATGACTATCAGGATGTGGAGAGTCGCAACATCTTCGCCATCAAGCAGGCTGAAGGGATGAGCGAGGCCGAGATCCTCGCCATTCTCGGCACCAAGTCCCGTGACAACTCGCGCACGCCGATGCAGTGGAGTGCCGCCCCCAACGCCGGTTTCACCAGCGGGACGCCCTGGCTCAAGCCTGCCGCCAACTATCCCGAGATCAACGCCGAGGCGGCGCTGGCCGACCAGCACTCGGTGTTCTGGCACTATCGGGATCTTATCGCCCTTCGCAAGGCGCACCCCATCTTCACTCAGGGGGATTATCAGGAACTGCTGACCGGGCACCCGCAGATCTGGGCTTATGCCCGTTGCGCCAACGGTCAGACCCTGCTGGTGGTGAGCAACTTCTACGGCGAGCCGGTGGAGTTTGCCTTGCCTGCCGAGCTGCAAAGCGGGCAAGGTCGGCTGCTGCTCGGCAATTACCCGGATAGCCCAGCCCAACCGCAATCGGGTATGCTGCGCCCTTATGAATCCCTGATCTGGCTGATGGAGTAGGTAATGGAGAAGGTGGTGCGAGGTGCCGAGTGGCAGAAGATGGTGACAGGGGAGCCTTATGATGCGGGCGATCCCGAGCTGAAAGCGGCGCGCGAGCGCTGCCGAAGGCTTTATCACACCTTCAACACCTGCTGGCAGGAGAAACCGGCGCGGGATGCTTTGCTGCACGAGCTGCTCGGTGGCCGCGGCCATGAGTGCGCCATCAATCCGCCGTTCTTCTGCGACTATGGCGCCAATATCTTCGTCGGCGAGAACTTCTACGCCAACGTCAATTGCACCATCCTCGACGTCTGTGAGGTGCATATCGGCGACAACGTGCTGCTGGCGCCCGGGGTGCAGATCTACACCGCCGCTCATCCGGTGGCGGTGGCGCCGCGCATCAGGGGGGTCGAGTTCGGCAAGCCGGTGCGGATCGGTCACAACGTCTGGATTGGTGGCAGCGTCGTCATCTGCCCCGGCGTCACCATCGGTGACAACAGCGTCATCGGTGCCGGCTCGGTGGTGACCAAAGATGTGCCCGCCAATGTGGTGGCGGCCGGCAACCCCTGTCGGGTATTGCGGGCGATGACGGCGGAGGAGCTTGAAGGCGTCATCCAGCGGTGAACAGGGGCCATGAATGCTATTGCTATCTGATTGATAGAAAAGCGACTTTCAGATTGTTTTGCATTCAGTGCTTATGTTCGGGGCCGCTTGGCCGATACTGTTGAGTGCAGGAGGAACCCTATGGATATATCAAGTTCTGCAAATGCGTCGTTTGGTTCTGCTCTGATGACGGCCAGTCTGGCCAAGAAACAGCAGACCCAAGAGGGCGAAGCTGCGCTGAAGCTGCTGCAAAACGCAGCGCAATCAGCGCCGGTTGCACCGACATCGGCCAGCGCTTCCCTGGGAAGCAAGATCGATATTCGCGTCTGACCCTAATGAAAAAGCCCCCATCTCGCGATGGGGGCTTTTTTATCTCTGCGATTTGCGGGATCAGACCGGGAAAGGAGCCGGCGCCTCGAAGGTCATCCGTTCCCCGCTGCGGGGGTGGCTGATGGTCAGCATGGCCGCATGCAGGTAGAGATGGGGGGCAGCCGCCAGCGCATCCGGATGGGCGTAGAGGTTGTCACCCAGGATCGGATGCCCCAGCTCCAGCATATGGACGCGCAGCTGGTGGGAGCGACCTGTGATGGGGGTCAGCTTGATCAGACTGTTGCCGTTCTCCACCTTCAGTTTCTGCCACAGGGTCAGAGCGTGACGCCCCTCCTCGTGATCCACCTTCTGTTTCGGGCGGTTGGGCCAGTCGACGCAGAGCGGCAGGTCAACCTGACCCGACTCTGCTTCCGGCTCGCCCCACACCCAAGCGAGGTAGTGCTTCTCTGTCTCCCGCTCGCGAAATTGTCGGCTCAGCTCCCGGTGAGAGTTGGGATTGAGGGGAATGACAATGACGCCAGTAGTGGACATGTCGAGGCGATGAGCTGCCGCCGCTTTGGGGTGTTGCTGTTTCACCCGATGCAGGACGCTGTCTTCATTCTCGGGGCCGCGCCCGGGGACGCTTAGCAGGCCAGTGGGCTTGTTGACCACCATGATGTCCTTGTCCTTGAACAGGATATCGAGCCAGGGTTCCAGAGGCGGTGAGTATTCAAACATAAATGTCTCGCATCAGAAGGTGGGGGCAAGCCCCCATCAGTTATGGGTAACCACGACAAAGCGGCCTTGGGTATCCAGTTTGAGCTGGGTCTGGCCGCTGTCGGTCGGTACCTTGTCAGTTATGGGTGACCACGATAAAGCGGATGGCATCCAGCTTGAGTTGGGTCTGATCGATCAGGTGGTGCAATTCTGCCTGCAGATTGCGCAGATAATCCAGTTCGCTGTCTCGCACGTTCGGGTTGACCGCCTTGAGCGCTTCCAGACGATCCAGATCCTGCTGCAGGGTCTGCGCCATCTGGGCGCGGGCCTTGTCGACAATCCCGGCTTTCAGCTCTTCGGCAATGGCCTGGCCCTTGCCAATCAGACCGTGGATCACCGGTTGGGACGCAGTCACCAGCTTGCTGCCGAGGTGGCGATTGACCGGAGTCAGCTGGCGGTTGAAGGCATCGAACGCCACTTTCTCACCCAGATTCTGGCCGTTCTTGTCCATCAGCAGACGGATCGGCGTCGGCGGCATGAAGCGGTAGAGCTGGGGATGGGCCGCAGATTCGGCAACGAAGATCAGCTCAAGCAGGATGGAGCCGATGGGCAGCGCCTTGTTCTTGAGCAGTGCTACCGAGGTGGCACCGATCTCGGAGCCCAGGATCAGGTCGATACCGCCGCGCATCATGGGGTGATCCCAGGAGAGCAGCGACATGTCATCACGCGACAGGGCAGTGTTGCGATCGAAGGTGATGGTCATGCCATCTTGCGGCAGGCCCGGGAAGCTGGAGACCAGCATGTGATCCCCGGGGGTCAGCACCAGCGCGTTCTCGCCACGGTCATCCTGATTGACGCCGATCTCGTCGAACATCTTGAGGGCGAAAGAGATCATGCCAGTGTCGTCATCTTCGGCGGCCAGCTTGTCGACCAGCTGCTGGGCAGTGGCGCCACCGCTGGAGTGGATCTCCAGCAGGCGATCGCGGCCCTGCTCCAGTCGAGCCTTGAGCGGCTCGTGCAGTTCGCGGGTCTTGACCAGCAGGGCGTCGAGGGCTGCCTGATCGCCGGTGTTGGCGGCCAGCAGCTCGAACAGCTCTTCACGTACCGCTTCGAATACCGGGCGGGCAGTCGGGCAGGTCTGCTCGAACGCGTCCAGACCATCGTGATACCAGAGCTGCAGGGCGCGCTGGGCAGTCCCTTCCAGATAGGGAACGTGGATCTCGACGGTATTCTGCTGACCGATACGATCCAGTCGGCCGATACGCTGTTCCAGCAGATCCGGGTTGAGGGGCAGATCGAACAGCACCAGATGACTGGCAAACTGGAAGTTGCGGCCCTCTGAGCCGATCTCGGAGCAGAGCAGCACCTGGGCGCCACCTTCTTGCTGGGCGAAATAGGCGGAGGCCTTGTCCCGCTCGAGGATCGACATCCCTTCGTGGAACACGGCACCACGGATCCCTTCACGGGTACGCAGCGCCTCTTCCAGCGCGATGGCGGTCGCCGCTTCGGAGCAGATCACCAGCACCTTCTGCTGACGGGCTGAGAGCAGCAGTTCCAGCAACCATTCGACACGGGGGTCGAACTGGGTCCAGGTGGCGTTGTCGCCTTCGAACTGCTGGAAGATCTTCTCGGGATAGAGGTAGCGCAGGGCGCGGGTCTGCAGATCGCCACCGTTGCCACCCATCATGCCCATCACCTTGATGGCAGTCTTGTACTGCTCCGGCAGCGGCATGGGGTAGACGTTGAGGTGACGCTCGGGGAAGCCTTGAATATTGGCGCGGCTGTTGCGGAACAGCACCCGGCCGGTGCCATGCTGGTCCAGCAGCTTGGCGACCGCCTGCTGACGGGCAGTCGCATCGCTCAAGTCCAACCCTTCCAGCTGGCTGGCGAGGGTCTTTCTGGCTTCATCGCTCAGGGTCTCGCCATCCAGCAGCTCTTGCGCTGCGCTGGCGACCTGACCATAGGCCTGCTCCTCGGCGAGGAAGGCCTCGTAGTCGTAGAAACGCTCGGGATCGAGCAGGCGCAGACGGGCAAAGTGGCTCTGGTGGCCAAGCTGATCCGGGGTCGCAGTCAGCAGCAGCACGCCCGGCACCTGTTCGGCCAGCGCTTCCACCATCTCATAGGCACGGCTTGGCGCCTCTTCACTCCACTCCAGATGGTGGGCTTCGTCGACAACCAGCAGATCCCACTCGGCTTCCAGCACCTGCTCGAAGCGACGACGCTTCTTGCGCAGGAAGTCGAGGCTGCAGATCACCAGCTGCTCGGTCTCGAAGGGGTTCTCTGCATCGGCGAATGCCTCGATACAGCGCTCCTCGTCAAACAGGGAGAAGTGCAGGTTGAAGCGGCGCAGCATCTCGACCAGCCACTGGTGCTGGAGCGTTTCGGGCAGCAGGATCAGCACCCGATGAGCACGGCCGGAGAGCAGCTGCTGATGAATGACCATGCCCGCTTCGATGGTTTTGCCCAGACCTACCTCATCGGCCAGCAGTACGCGCGGAGCGTAGCGGTGACCTACTTCATGGGCGATATAGAGCTGGTGCGGGATCAGGCTGACACGGCCACCGGCCAGACCGCGAGTCGGGTTGCGACGACGCTGGTGCTGGTTGATCAACGCCTCGTAGCGCAGGGTAAAGCGGGACATCCGGTCAATCTGACCGGCGAACAGGCGATCCTGCGGCTTGTTGAACTTGATAAAGTTGTTGAGAAACACTTCCTTGAGGGCAACGGGCTCATCATTGTCGGTGCGAACACCTACATATATAAGCAGGCCGTTTTTCTCCTGCACTTCTTCGACCGTCATGGTCCAGTCTTCGTGACTGGTGATCTGATCGCCCACATTGAAGCTGACCCGGGTGACCGGCGCCTCTTCTTTGGCATACATACGGTTTTCACCGGTAGCCGGAAACAACAGGGTAACCATGCGTCCTTCAACAGCAACGACAGTCCCCAACCCCAGATCCGTCTCTGTATCACTAATCCAACGCTGGCCAAGTGCAAAAGGCATTAAACTCTCCAAAGCCCAAGAGTGTGTGAATCGCAAAGGGGCGCTATGTTACCCGAAGGCGTGACCTCGATCACCATGCATATAGATGTAGAGAGACCAAATCGCCACAACCTTGATCTGCTCCCGCCGCCACGCCATCTAGAGGATAGCGAGCTCGTCAAACGGGTGTGTTATTGCAGGATAAATGCACTTTTTGGGTGATTAGTGAACGGTTGAACCAAAAATGCGAATTTAATTCGAAAACACCCTTGCAAGCGTGATCCAGATCCCTATAATGCGCCTCCATCGACAGGGCAAGCGGCAACGCAGAAAGCCAAGTCGGTAACCTCGAAAAGCCTTCGAAAATAAGGCTTGACTCGAGAAGGCGGTTGAGTAGAATTCCACTCCCGCAGCAACACACTGTTGCGTCGCTCTTTA
>NZ_JAPDCN010000013.1:0-139345 GCF_027706185.1 Aeromonas sp. Y318-3 | reverse complement strand
ATGGCGCGTTAGCAAAGCGGTTATGCAGCGGATTGCAAATCCGTTTAGTCCGGTTCGACTCCGGAACGTGCCTCCATCTTTTCTTTGTTTATCTCAATCGTCACTCTTCGAGTCTGAACCTTGGTCAGTATCCTTGCTGTACCGGTAACTGTTCGCAGCCAGCCTGTTTCCACTCGCGCTCGAGATAGTGGCTCACATCCGCCATGTTTTGCCCCCGATATTGAAACTGCACCTCGGCACTGTGCTGGTTGAGATCCGCAATCCGTTGCTTCAGTGTGCCGCATTGCCACAGGCTGACGGTGGGCACGCCCCGTTCGGCCAGCACGATGGCATCTTCCCGATTCAGTTGCCACTCCTCCAGTTGTGCCCGTGTCAGGGCAACCATCAGCACCAGCAGTGCCACTTCCGGCAGTTTCATGCGTGTCTCCCTACTGCATGTTTTTCCCCTGATAACTGTGGCAAAGCGCACGATTTTCGCAAGTTTGTTAACTGTTGGTTAATGACGTAACCCGTTTTCAGTATTTCCCGTTTTTCACCATTTTTTTATAAAAAAATGCGTTAGTGATGTAGTAATCCTACATGGAGTGGGGTAATCTTTGTTCAGTGGTCTTACCAGTAAGGAGTTACATCATGTTTCATCCCTTTTCCCTGACTCAGATTATTCTTCGTCGCATTTATGTATTGCTGGTGGGCATTCTGGCTTTCCCCGTGATGCTGTTTCGCAGCGATCGTGCCCGCTTCTACAGCTATCTGCACCGGATCTGGAATAAAACCAGCACCAAACCGGTGTGGCTCAAAATGAGCGAGCGTGGCGAGCGGATCTTCTACTAAACCCCATTCGCACCATGTGCAAAAAGAGACAGCCAAAGCTGTCTCTTTTTCTATCTGCTTGCCGCAACTCCTGGCTCCCAACCTCCCCCCCCCCCCCGCTTGTTGATTTATTGTTTCTTGCAAGTTGCATTCAGCCCTGTCTGTTGGCGGGGATTCTTTATGTCTGACACATCTCTTTTGATGGAAGCAGTGAAAAAGATTAACGGGGTGAAAGCACCATATGGCACTTTTCTTGTTCATAAATGGGTGGTCGTCGAGAAATTTTCAATGATGAAATAGCTGTTTAAAATCAATTGATTGAGTGTCTGCCTTTGGATTTTTTAACTCTTTTTGTGTTTTTTTGAAAGGGAATATCCCGTTTGCCGGTTCTATTGCAGGTCCCCGGTTGCGACAAATCGGGGATATCAGCAACATCCAACGACATCAAAAGGAACATGAACATGAATGTTAAAAAAAGCACTGCTATCGCCTCCGCCATGACCGGTCTGCTGGCGCTGGGCGCCCAATTTATCGCGGCACCAGCAATGGCTGCCGATGAAAAGGAGAAGTGCTACGGCGTGGTCAAGGCCAGCAAGAATGACTGTGCGACCAAGAGCAGCTCCTGCGCCGGTACTGCCAAGGAAGATGCTCAGGGTGATGCCTTTGTGGTGATGCCCAAAGGGCTGTGCGAGAAGCTGGTCGGCGGTTCGCTGCAACCCAAGTAAGAGACATCGGGCAGGGGATGGCCAACGGGTCGCCCCCTGCATCTTCTCTGATTGGCGAAAGCGAGTCTTGCGATGAACCCTTTGATTGGTATCGGATTACGCACTCCCCATTACGATGAGATCCGGCAAACCCTGCCGGCAGTCGGTTGGTTGGAGGTGCACAGTGAAAATTACTTCGAACGGCACAGCCAGGGTTTTCAGGTGCTAGCCGAACTGGCGCAACACTACCCCGTCAGTCTTCACGGCGTTGGCATGTCCCTTGGTTCTGCCGACCCGCTCGATCCGCACCATCTGCAGCAGTTGTCGACACTGGCCGCGGCGATCAAACCGGTACGGATCTCCGAACATCTCAGCTGGGGCAGCATTGGCGGGCGTTATTTCAACGATCTGCTACCGGTGCCCTATACCCGCGCCTCCCTGCGCAACATGAGCGACAAGATCCAGCAGGTACAACAGACCCTGGGTTGCCGCATGCTGATTGAAAATCCCTCCTCCTATCTGCAACTGGCCGGGGAGATGAGCGAGTGGGAATTTCTGGCCGAGCTGCAGCAGCGCAGCGAGTGCGGCATCCTGCTCGACCTCAACAATCTCTATGTCAGTGCCTTCAATCACGGTTTCTCTAGCGATGAGTATCTGGCGGCGATCGATCTCGCCACCGTCGGGGAGATCCATCTGGCCGGTTATACCGAGAAGCAGCTGCCGGAAGGCTCCCTCTATATCGATACCCACAGCGCCCCTGTGGTGGAGCCGGTCTGGGAACTCTATCGCCAGATCTGCCGCAAGCAGGCCATTCCCACCCTGATTGAGTGGGACCTCGAGATCCCGCCGCTGCCGGTCTTGCTGGCAGAGGCGGCGCAGGCTGGCGCCATTCTGGATGAGGCGTGCGCCATGAGTGCGCCACGGGAGGTGGCCCATGGCTGAACTGGCACAGCTGCAACAGCACTTTGCCGATGGTTTGCTGGGGGCGCCTGACGCCATTGCCCCTCACATCAGCTCCCGGCTCTTTTCTGCCGAATCTGTGCTGCAGGTCTATCGCAACCATTTCATCCTGAGCCTTGGCGAGGTGCTGGCGAGCAGTTATCCCGCCGTCAAGGCTATGGTCGGGGATGACTTTTTTGCAGCGGCGGCCCGTGGCTTCGTATTGGCCGAGCCGCTCAGGGAAGGGAGCGTCATGCACTATGGCGCCGGATTTGGCCAATGGTTGGCCCGCTTGCCAACCACGGCCGAGTTACCCTGGCTGGAGGCGCTGGCGCAGTTCGAATGGCAGCTTGAGCGTGCCAGTCTGCTGCCACTGGAATCACGCTGCTGGCCAGCCGAGCGTCTGGCCGCATTATCGCCGCAACAATGGGAGCGGCTGCGGCTGTTTCCAGCCACGGATCTGCTGCTGGTTGCCAGCGATTATCCGGTGCTGGCCCTGTGGCAGATGGCGCTGCACGGTGGTGAAGCGGTGGAGGTGCTTGATGCCCCCGTCTGGTTGGCATTGAAGAAACAGCCGGATTGCCGGGTTGCCCCCTTGCCCCTGACGGCTGGTGAGTGGGCGCTGCTACAGGGATGTCTCGCTGGTACGGCGCTGGTCGATCTGCTTGCGGCCGACCCTGCGGCCAGTGAACATCTCACTCGCCTGATAACCCTTGGTCTGCTGGTGGATATGGAGGTAATGCCATGATGGCAAACAAATGGCTGGCGCTGGCCAGCTCAAGTGGTGATTTGCCGCGCTGGAGCAGTACCGGTGTGCTGTTGCTGGCGCGGCTTTGGGTCGCGTCGGTTTTTATCACTTCAGGCTGGCTCAAGCTGACGGCGTGGGATTCCACCCTCTATCTGTTTGAATCCGAGTATCAGGTGCCCCTGCTGCCCTGGTTGTGGGCTGCTTATCTGGGTACGGCGACCGAGCTGCTGCTGCCGCTCTTCCTGCTGGCGGGGCTTTTTACCCGCCCGGCCGCCTTGCTGCTGTTTGGCTTCAATATCATGGCGGTGATCTCCTATCCGACCCTCTGGGCGGGCGGCTTTTACGATCACCAGTTGTGGGGCTGGATGTTGCTGACCCTGACCATCTGGGGCGGTGGTGTGCTGAGCCTGGATCACTGGCTGACACGTCGCAACCATTGATTTATCAGTGATTTCCCCAATCACAAAGAGCGCCACAAGGCGCTCTTTGTCATAATGACGGCCGGCGAAATTTCCCATGAGAGAAAAGGAGCAGCCAATGATTATTCGTCAGGCAAGGGCCGCAGATATTCCCGCAATTGTGGCGCTGCGCATGGAGCTGTTTTGTGAGGTCGGTGAGCTGTTGACGCCGCAGGCAGACCCGGCCTTGTGGCAGGCCACCCTTGACTATTTCACCCGGGCGATGAGTGAAGAGAGTGCTTTATCCTGGCTGGCTGAGGCCGATACGCAGGATGGCGGCAAACAGATCGTGGCGGCCGGGACGCTGGTATTGTTTGAACGGCCACCTTATCTCGGCAATCTGGCGGGGATGGAGGGGTATCTGCTCAACATGTATACGCGGCCACAATGGCGCCAGCAGGGGATCGCCACGGCGCTGCTCGATGCCATTACAGCCTTCGCCAGCTCGCGTCAGCTGGGCAAGGTGTGGCTCCATGCCAGCGAGCAGGGGCGCCCTCTCTATGAGCGGATCGGCTTTGTCGCCAATCCGGCCTATCTGGAGTGGCAACCGGTGGTGGAGTAAGGGTTGCAGCTCTTCATGAGTGGTGCTTGGTCGGTGAATTTGATTTACAGCAATAAATATGGCGTCAGATGGGATCGCGGCAAAGCCGCCAACTATGCTGATGGAGCACGCCACCATTATCTTATTGATCCACTGCGTGGTTTGGCCATGGTGGGTGCCAGTCTGGAGGATACGTTTCGATGTTCAATAGCAAACTGAAAGCCGAGTTGCAGCAGTGCCAGGATCAACTTCTGGAACAGCAGGGATTTTTTGACGCAGTGCACGGCAGCGTGGCGACCATCACCTTTACGCCGGATGGCACTGTGCTGGCCGCCAATGATCTCTTTCTCAACGTGGTGGGCTTCAGTGCGCCCGAGGTTATCGGCCAGCATCACCGTATCTTTTGCGACAAGCTCTATGCCCAGAGCAGCGACTATCAGCAGTTTTGGGCGGACCTGAAGCAGGGGCGCTCCCGTACCGGAGTGTTCCAGCGCTTCAACAAACGGGGCGAGGCGATCTGGCTGGAAGCGACCTATTTTCCGGTCAAGTTGCGGGGCGTGGTGACCAAGGTGATCAAGATCGCGGCCGATATTACCGAGCACCACCTGCAACTGCTCAGCCAGCAGGCGGTGGTGACGGCGCTGGATCGGTCGCTGGCGGTCATCGAGTTCACCCCCGGCGGAGAGGTGATTGCTGCCAACGGCAATTTCCTCCATACCATGGGCTATACGCTGGCTCAGGTGCAGGGCAAGCATCACCGTATCTTCTGCGACGATCAGTTTTATCGAGACCAGCCCCACTTCTGGGATGAGCTGGGCCGTGGTCAGTTCAAGTCCGGTCTCTTCTGTCGTCAGAACAGTCACGGTAGCAAGGTGTGGCTGGAGGCGACCTACAACCCGATCCTTGATGAGCATCGCAAGGTGGTGAAGGTGATCAAGTTCGCCAGCGACATCACCGAGCGGATCAACAAGAGCGATGCGGTGCGGGAAGCGGCCATGCTGGCCCACGATGCGGCCCGGGAGACCCTGAACTGCGCCGAGCGCGGCGCGGGTCTGCTCTCCTCGGTAGTCGATACCTCCAGCCTGATTGCCAGCCAGCTGACTCACAGCATCGGCCTTATCAATCAGCTCAACGAGCAGTCGCGCAGTATCGAGGCGATCGTCTCCACTATCAGCAGCATCGCCGACCAGACCAATCTGCTGGCCCTCAACGCGGCCATCGAAGCAGCCCGGGCCGGGGATCAGGGTCGTGGGTTTGCGGTGGTGGCCGACGAGGTTCGCCAGCTGGCGGCCCGCACGTCTCTCTCTACCGACGAGATTGCCAAGGTGGTACAGAACAACCGGGAGCTGACCGCCAAGGTCACCTCCGAGATGTCCGACGTCGCCAGCAGCGCCGAGCTGGGTAAACAGCAGGTGGGTGAGGTGAACGAGGTGATGAGCGACATCCGCCGGGAGGCGAGCAACGTCTCCAGCACCGTCTCTGATCTGGCAATCTGAACCCCCAGACTTCCTGTCATGCCGGGGCATTGACTCATATTTGAGCAGTCAGTGCCCCAATCTGAACCCCTCCTGTATCGTCCCGCCATTGTGAATTGTCCTCTTCTGGCCCCTTGATTAGGCTTGCCGCCTCATTTATTTCAGAGCAGGAACAGAACACGATGGCATTACAACAGAAGGGGCGGGCAATGGCCCTGCTGGTTATGGTCGCGAGCATGGGTCTGGGCGGCTGTATGGGGCAGATGGGGCTTTCCGGCATGGTCACCAAGGGCAACCTGAGCGTGGTGGATAACCGCTACGCTCGTGCCGGGGTCTTTATGCTGCTCTCCCCTGTCTACGGTCTGGCCGCGACCGCTGACCTGTTCGTCTTCAATACCATCGAGTTCTGGTCTGGCAAGAACCCCATCACCGGCAAATCTCCGGCTGTGGTGGACATGAAAGCCAATCCGGTGATCAAGGTGAACCAGCATCTGGATCCGGCCCTCAAGACGGTGCCGTTGGCCATGCTGCCACAAGGGGTGCGCGAGGTGGAGATCAGCTACCCGGACGAGCATACCGCCCAGATGGAGGTGCACTATCTGGATGGCCGCCGCAGCATGATGCGTGGCGAGAAGCGTGGCGAGCTGATGGATATCTACTTCGATGGCCGCTTTGTATCTACCCTGAGCCGTGCAGAGCTGGAAGAGCGGGCGAATCAGGGCAAGGCTGCTGCCTAAATTCAACTGAATCCAGATCGATCCAGCTTCAGATGGGGTATACCTAATCTGCTGGCAAAATCGCCATGATGTCTAAGGGAGTAGACTATGACGGTGAATGGATTGCGATTGGCGGAGTTGATTGGTTCCCTCAGTCATGCGCTCGATATGACTGAGGGGCAACCAAGAGGACACTGCATTCGCTGCTGCTGGATAGGTTCCCGTCTGGGGGAGCGGCTGGGACTGGATGCCCGGCTGCGCCATGATCTCTACTACACGCTCCTGCTTAAGGATCTTGGGTGCAGCAGCAATGCTGCCCGTATCTGCGAGCTCTATCTCACCGACGATCTTCACTTCAAACGCGATTTCAAACTGGTGGATGGCTCCCTCTCCGAGGTAGTCAACTTTGTGCTGGGCCACACCGGCTTGCAGGCGGATCTGCTGGGACGTTTTCGCAGCCTGTTTCATATCTTTCGCAACGGCGACCAGATTGCCAACGAACTGATCCAGACCCGTTGTCATCGGGGGGCGGATATCGCTCGCCAGCTCCGTTTCAGTGACGAGGTAGCCGATGGCATCCTCTCCCTTGATGAACACTGGAATGGCAAAGGTCGGCCCCTGCAACTGGCAGGCGAGGCGATCCCGCTCTTCTCGCGCATTGCCCTGCTCTGTCAGGTGGTGGATGTGTTTCACGCGGCCGCAGGTCCGGATGCGGCGTTCAAGGAGCTGCGCGAGCGCAGCGGCAGCTGGTTTGATCCGGCACTGGTTCGGGAATTTGAAGCGCTGGCCGACGAAGAGTTCTGGCAAGGACTGGCCGATCCCCGACTGACCGAGTGGGTGCTGGTCCACCCGGCCGGGCAAGGGGAGGTGGCGCTGGATGAAGATTATCTGGACGAAATCGCGGCGGCCTTCGGGCAGGTGGTGGACTCCAAAAGTCCCTACACCGCGGGTCACAGCGGCAGGGTTGCGCTCTATACCGACATTCTTGCCACCCAGATGGGGTTGTCCGAGTCGCGTCGACGCTGGCTCAAGCGGGGCGCCTTGCTCCATGATGTGGGCAAGCTCGGGGTGAGCAACGCCATTCTCGACAAGCCGGGCAAGCTCGATGCGCAGGAGTGGGCGGCGGTGCAGATGCATGCCGCCTACACCGAGGAGATCCTGAGCCGCATCGGCGCCTTCGAGGAGCTGGCGCAAGTGGCGGGCGCCCACCATGAGCGGCTCGATGGCAAGGGCTACCCCAAGGGGCTGAAAGGGGACGAGATTACCCTTGAGACGCGCATCATCACCACAGCCGACATCTTCGATGCCATCACCGCCAAGCGCCCCTATCGCGGCGCCATCCCTGTGCCGCAGGCGCTGGAGATGATGGCGGAGAATCTGGGCACCGCAATAGACCCTGACTGTTTTGCCGCCCTGCAGGCGGGTATTCAGGATTTCTCCCTCTACCTCACCACCGAGCAGCCGCTGGCCAATGCCAGTTAAGATTTGCTGCCTTCATGGCCCAAACGGCCAGTCAGACAGCAAAACGCCCCGCAATTGCGGGGCGTTTTGTATTGGGTCTAGTCGGGCTGCTTGCGATGGGGCGGGGTGAGGATCAGCCCCAGCAGGCGGCGCAGGTGGGTGAGCTGTTCGGTCAGCTGGACGTTGAGCCAGAGGTAGCCATTGATGGCCGCCTCTGCGTTGGGCGGCAGCGATACCTGGGTCGCGACCTCGTGCAGGCGGGCGATGGCGGCATCGGCCCCGCGACCGTCACCGGTTTGCATCATCAGGGCAAGCTGGTTGATCGCCTCCTCGGTGGCCAGATGGCAGGCTTGCAGCGCAGCCGTGCTCTGCATCAGGAAGTGGCTCTCCCGATCGTTCCAGTAGGTGTTGGCCAGCATCTCAAGAGTGCAGAGGGTGTTGCGCATGGTGACCTGCACCGCATCAAACAGGGCGACGCTGTGGCGCGTCTCCTTGGCCGCAGGGGCCAGCAGGGCCCGCAGTTTGCCGGTCTGTGCCAACAGCTGGGAGAGATTGTGCTTGAGGCGCGGGCGCTCCAGCACATTGGGGGAGAGGTGGGTGTGATAGAGCCGCCCCGACTGCTGCAGGATCTGGTGCAGTTGCAGCCGCCAGTGGCTGTAGGCCCGCTGGGGATAGATGCTGCAAAAGAGCAGTGCCAGCAGGGAGCCCAGTATCACATCGGCACTGCGCCACAGCGCCGTCTCTATATCCCCCGGCATGGCCCCCATGGTAACCCCCAGGGTGATGCCGATCAGCAGCCCCACATAGGGGCGCTTGCCGAGGGCCAGATAGCCGCAGAGGAACATGATGCAGCCGCACCAGACCAGGGTGAGTGGCAGGGAGTAGATCTCGAGATAAAGTGCCACCACCCCGCAACTGGCTCCGAAGATGGTGCCCACCACCCGCTGCAGGGCGCGGGAGAGCACATTGCCCCAAAACGAGATGGGGCCCATCACCACCACGAGTGTGATCAGCGGCCAGGTGCTCTCCGGCAGTTTAAGCTCGCGGGTCAGCAGAAAGGTGAGCATAAAGGCGAGCGCAATGCGCAGGCCATGGACGATCCGGTAGCGGCCATAGACCAGCAGATCGAGTCGGGAGAGGGGGGCATCAAGACGCACGGTCTGCCTCCTGTCAGGTGGGGGACGGGGCGCCGTGCATCCGGCCGACGCCCCGTCGGGATTTAGGCCAGTCGTCCCTGCAGGGGGTGGATCCAGACCCGCTCGCCAATGGCGATCCCGGGTTGATCCGGTACGATTTCGATCAGGCAGTTGGCATCGGCCATGGAGCTGAGAATGCCGGAGCCCTGTGGCCCTGTGGTACGCACCCGCAGCTGGCCGTTACGGTCCTGATGGAAGATGCCGCGCAGAAACTCGGTGCGCCCCGGGCGGCTCTTCATCTTCTCGTCCGCCAGTGCCGACAGACGCAGCGGCTGCCACCGCTTGCCTTGCAAGCGGGCGATGGCAGGCTCAACAAACTGCAGCACGCAGATCATCGCCGCTACCGGATTACCCGGCAGGCCGAAGAAGGGGGTCTGCCCCAGCTTGCCAAAGGCGAGCGGGCGGCCCGGGCGCATCTGAATGCGCCAGAAATCGATCTGGCCCAGCTCCGCCAGCACCAGCTTGATAAAGTCGGCGTTGCCTACCGAGACCCCACCCGAGCTCAACACCAGATCGGCGCTGGCGGCGGCCTGCTCCAGCTGCTGGCGCAGCATGGTCTTGTCATCGGGAATGATGCCAAGGTCCATCACCTCGCAACCGGCGGCACGGATAAGGGCCATCAGGGTGAAGCGGTTGCTGTCGAAGATGTGGCCGGGGGCGAGCTGCTCGCCCGGTGCCTGCACCTCGTCGCCGGTACTGAACAGCGCCACTTTCAGCGGGGTGCGCACTGTGAGACTGGCTTGACCGAGTGATGCCGCCAGCCCCAGCTGGGGGGCGCCAAGCCAGGTTCCGGCCGGGATGGCGACCGCACCTTTGGCGAGATCTTCGCCGGCGAGGCGCACATTCTGCCCAGCCCGGATCGGGGCGGTGACGGTGACCCACTCACCTTCAATATGTGTCTCTTCCCGCATCACCACAGTATCTACCCCGGGGGGCAGCGGGGCGCCGGTCATGATCTGCACCGCCTGACCGGCCAGCACAGGCTCGTGGCGCTGCTGGCCCGCCAGCACTTCCCCCACCAGCTGCCAGCGACCGGTGGCGAGATCGTCGCTACGAAGGCCAATGCCATCCATCGCCGAGTTGGCGTGGGGAGGCACATTGATGGGGCTTATCAGATCGGCGGCCAGCACAGCGCCGTGGCACTGGGCCAGCGGTTTGTCGCTGCAGGCAGTGCTCGGGGTGAGGGCCGCCAGAATGGCGTTGCGGGCCGCCTCGACCGAGAGAAAGCCCTTGCCCGCCTCCGGCTCCTTGCTCTGGCAGCCGTCAAGCCAGCGGCAGACGAAGTCGGTGATAGCCTCAAGGTTGTTGATATCGAGTTGCGGCAGGATGGTCTCTGCGGGCTGATCGCTGGCCAGCGCGATGATGTCGCTGTCTTCGGGGAAGAGCAGCGGCTTGCCAATCTCGGCGCGGTGCAGCTCGATTTTCGGGAAGTGTTCGTGCTTGAACCCCTCGACCAAGAGCAGATCGAGCTCTGTCTGATCGAAGCTTGCCAGCAGCTGGCGAAAATCGGCTTCGGCCAGTTCCGTTTCAATGATGCGGGCATGGCGACGGCGGGAGGCTACCATCATCTGCCGGGCGCCCGCCTTGCGCAGGCGGTAGCTGTCCTTGCCCGGCTGGTCGATATCAAAGTCGTGGTGGGCGTGCTTGAGCACCCCGATGCGCAGGCCGCGATCCACCAGCAGGGGGATCAACTGCTCCAGCAAGGTGGTCTTGCCGGTGCCGCTCCAGGCGGCGAAGCCGAGCAGGGGAAGAGTGGGGGCCGGGGTCATGAGGTGACTCCTTGTTGGGGGTCGATAGCCGGGGCAAGCAGACGGGCCTCGTAGGCAGCCAGCTCGGCAGGGCTGTTGAGATTGATAAAGGCATCCGGCTGATCGGCAAAGCTCACCACCGCCATATGGTGGCGGGCAAACCAGATATCGATTTTGCGCTCTCCCTCTGCCAGCGCAGCGGTGAGGGAGGGGAGCAGGGATTTGTGCAGCAGGGCCACCACGGGTTGCAGCCAGTCTCCATCGTGGGCTACCACCAGCTCGGTATCCGGGGTCAGGGCGGCGCGAAAGCGGCTCATCAGATCCAGCGGCAGGGCGGGGCCATCGCAGGGGACAAACAGCACCCAGTCGTGACGGGCGGCAGCAAGACCTGCCTGCATGCCCGCCAGCGGGCCGAGATAGTCGTTGTTGTCATCGCTGATGACTGGGGCCAGCGCTTGATAGCGGGCCTGACTGCGGTTGGCGTTGATCAGCACTTCATCCACCTGGGGGCGCAGCCGTGCCAGAACGTGGTCGATAAGAGGGCGTCCCGCCAGTGCTACCCATCCCTTGTCTTCGCCCCCCATCCGGGTGGCGCGGCCTCCTGCCAGGATCACTGCTGATACGGCAACGGGATCAGAGTGGCTGTCGCTTTTTGAAGTCATGTCGCTCGATGATTTTTAAAGGGGTCGTCTCTTGCAGCTGGCCACGGGCGAGGGTCCATTGCCGCTCGCACAGGGAGGTCAATGCGTTGCTCTGGTGGCTGATGACGACCAGGCCGCTGCCATGTTCCCGCAGATCTTGCGCCAATGCGGCCATCAGGGCAACCGAATGTGTGTCGAGATTGGCGGTGGGCTCATCCATCAGCAGAAAGGCCGGTTGCAGTGCCCAGGCACGGGCCATCGCCAGCCGTTGCCGTTCGCCACCGGACAAAATGCTGATGTGCTCCCGCGCCAGCCCCTCCAGCTCGACCCGGCGCAGCGCCTCGAACACCCGGATCTCGCTGCCGAGCTGTTTATCGAGCGCCCAGGCGACGTTGTCGTGCACCGTGCGATCGAACAGATAGGGGGTCTGGTGCAGATAGGTGACCCGGCCCGGCCCCAGATCCCGCTTGAGCAGCCGGTTTAGCCGCTGCTGCCAGCGTCCCGGCAGATTGGTGTGGCCGCGGGTGGGGGCCAGCAGCCCCGCCAGGATCTTGAGCAAAGTAGTCTTGCCCACCCCGTTGGCTCCATGCAGCCAGATGGCATCCCCCGGTGCGATGGCGAGCCGGTCAATCTCGAACAGTTGGCGCTCGCCAAAGCGCATCGTCAGCTGGTGGGCGGTCAGAGCCATGGGGTACTCCTGTTGGTACACAGTGGGGGCATGGTCAGTTCTTCAGATAGCTGTGGCCGCGACACGCCGTCAGCAGCAGGTTGAGCAAGAGGGCGAGGGTGAGCAGCACTATGCCGAGCGCCACCCCCTGGGTGAAGGCCCCTTTTTGGGTCTCCAGCGCGATGGCGGTGGGGATATTGCGGGTAAAGTGCAGGATATTGCCCCCCACCATCATGGAGCAGCCCACCTCGGTGACGATGCGGCTGAAGGCGCCGATGATGGCGGCCAGCAGGCCAAAGCGGCACTCGTGCATCAGGCCGATCAGCGCCTTGGGCCAGGAGACCCCCAGGGTCAGGGCGGTCTCCCAGGCGCGCCGATCGCTCTGAACAAACGCCGCGTGGGCCATGGTGGCGATCACAGGGAAGGCGATCAGCATCTGCCCCACCACCATCGCCTGCTGGGTAAAGAGCAGCTTCCAGTCGCCAAAGGGGCCGGCTCGCGACAGCAGCATATAGAGCAAGAGGCCAATCACCACGGTCGGCACCGATTGCAGGGTATTGATGCAGGAGAGCCAGAGCCAGCGGCCGGGCAGCGGCAGATAGGCCAGGGCAAAGCCCAGCAGCAAGGCTGGCAGCAGCACCAGCAGCAGGGCGATGCAGGAGACGGAGAAGGAGACCCCCACCACCTGCCACAGTTCGGTGTCACCACTGAACAGCAGGGCGAGGGCAGCCAACGTAGTGTCGAGCAGGGTCGGCATCAGGCGCCTCCCTCAGCGAACCGGGGGAGGGCCATCCAGGTCATCGCAGGGGTCAGGGTTGCCATTATTTCCCGTTGGCATCCGCTACAAACAGCGCTTGACCCGCCACCTTGAAGTCACCGATCAGCTTCTGGCCATGCTCGGAGACCAGCCAGTTTTTCAGGGTGCGGGCCCCTTCGGTGTTGAGATCCGGGTAGCGCTTGGGGTTGACCAGGATCACCTGATAGGGGTTGAACAGGCGCTTGTCACCCTCCAGCAGTACGGCGAGATCCAGCTTGCTCTGGTAGGCGAGCCAGGTGCCGCGGTCGGTCAGGGTGTAGGCACCGAGCTCCGAGGCCATGGTCAGGGTCGGGCCCATCCCCTGACCGATGGATTTGTAACCGGCAAACTCGGGTTTGACGTCAGCGGCTTGCCACAGGGTCTTCTCCTTGATGTGGGTACCGGACTCGTCACCGCGGGAGATAAAGGTCTGGCCCTTATCCTTGATGGCTTGCAGCCCCTTGGCCGCGTCGTGCAGTTTGCCGAGACCCGCCGGATCTTTCGCCGGGCCAACGATGACGAAGTCGTTGTACATCAGGTGCACCGGCTCGATGCCAAAGCCCGCATCAACGAACTTCTTCTCGGCAGACGGTGCGTGGGTCATCACCAGATCCGCGTCGCCGTTCTCGCCCATCTTCAGGCTCTGGCCGGTACCGGCCGCCATCACCTGCACCGGATAACCGGTCTCCTTGGTGAACTGGGGCAGCAGCCAGCCCAGCAGACCGGACTGCTCGGTGCTGGTGGTGGTGGCGAGGCGGATCGGCGCTTTTGTGGCATTAGTATCCGCTTCGGCGTGGGCAGCACCGGCGATCAGCAGGCTGGCGGCGAGGGAGAAGGCAAAACGTTTGAGGCTGGTTTTTATCGTCATCGTGATGCAACTTTTTTCAGGGTGGCTGAGGAGAGGGCAAGAGTAAGCAAGCAGGGTGCCAAACTGTTCCTTTGCCGCTGCATTCACGGTTTGCCGTTTAAAAACAGAAGCTTATTAGAATCAATTAGGTGAGCTTGTTATCGCTTTTAATAATTGGTGTTGGTGCTTTTGATACGGTAAGGACAAAATGTCCCACTAAGGTTCCGGTTATCGGGACATTCACCGACCGTACGTGCATCCGAGGTACTTTTTTCCATGACACTCCCTCCCAGCCGCTGGTCTGCCCTCTCCCTGCTTATCGTTGACGATGAGCCCGGCATGCGCAGCTTTCTGGCCAAGGCGCTGGCCAAGCGTTTTGCCCAGATTGAGACTGCCGCCAGCGTGGAAGAGGCGGAAGCCCTGCGCTGCCGCCTTCACTTCGACCTTATCATCGCCGACATCCGGCTGCCTGGGCGCTCCGGCATCGAGTGGCATGAGGCCATAGACCCGGCCACTCGCCGCAGCGACATTATCTTCATGACCGGTTTTGGCGATATGGAGACCGCCCTCAAGGCGCTGCGCCTCGGCGCCAGCGACTTTATCCTCAAGCCCTTCAACCTCGATCAGATGGTGCAGGCGGTGGACAGAGTCATCGAGCGCCGCCAGATGGAGCGGGAGAACCTGCTGCTGCGCCGGGAGGTGAGCAAGCTCTTCCCGCCCACCCTGATTGGCGACAGTGCCAAGACCCGCGAGCTCAAGACGCTCATCGCCAGAGTGGCCCCCTCCAATGCCGCCGTGCTGGTGGAGGGGGAGTCCGGCACCGGCAAGGAGCTGGTGGCCCGCGCCCTGCATCAACTCTCTGGCCGGATGGGAGCCTTTGTGCCCCTCAACTGCGCCTCCATCGCGCCGGAGCTTTTGGAAAGCGAGCTGTTCGGCCATGTGCAGGGGGCCTTTACCGGCGCCCGCAAGGGGCGCGACGGCCTGTTCCGGGTCGCCCATCAGGGCACCCTGTTTCTCGACGAGATCGGCGAAATGCCCCTTGCCATGCAGGCCTCTCTGCTGCGGGCACTGGAGCAGAAGGCCATCCGCCCGGTGGGGGCCGAGCGCGAATTGGCGGTGGATGTGCGCATCGTCGCCGCCACCAACCGCAACCTCAAGGCTGAGGTGGAGGCGGGCCGCTTTCGCGAAGATCTCTTCTATCGCCTCAACGTGGTGGCGCTGCCGGTGGCCCCGTTGCGCGAGCGGATAGACGATATCCCCGCGCTGGTGCACCACTTCACCCGCCAGCTCACCGCCGAGATGGGAATGGGTTCCTTGAGCTGGACCCACGAGGATGTGGTGGCGATGCAGGCCTACCCCTGGCCCGGCAACGTGCGGGAGCTGCGCAACCTTATCGAGCGCTGCCTGCTGCTGGGCAAGCCCCCGGCGGATTACTGGCAGAGCAGCAAGCCGGCCGAACAGGGCGCGAGCGAGGAGGGTTATCCGCTGGCGTGGCCGCTGGCGGAGGTGGAAAAAGCCCACATCCTGCAGGTGGTGGCGAGCCATGATGGCAACAAGTCGGCCGCCTCCCGGGTGCTCGGGGTGGCGCGCAAGACGCTGGATCGCAAGTTCAAGGAGTGGGCCATCGAATGAGGAAGGCTGACTGGATGGGGTGGCGATGAAACTGACCCTGCTCCCCCGCTGCATGCGCGCCCTGTTGCCCCGTTGCGTGCGCACCAAGGTGCGCTGGCGCCTGCTGCTGCTTACTTCGGTGCCCATCATGCTCACTCTGGTGGGCATGATCGCGCTCACCCTCTACTGGACTCTCACCTACAGCTGGCAGAACCTGCTCACCACGGTGCGCAGCGATCTCGGGGTGGCCCACCACGCCATCACGGTGCAGCAGCAGCGCCAGACCGAGCATCTGGAGCATCTGCGCGATGCCTGGGCCTTTCAGTTACGGCTGCGGGAATCGCCGGATCAGCTGCATGACTGGGTGATGCCGCTGGCGGCCAACTATGGTCTCGATTTTCTGCGCTTGCGCCGTGGCCCCGAGCTGGATCAGCTGACGGCGCAAGAGCGCGCCGCCCTCACGGCCGGGCGCAGCGTCAGTCACTTCGTGGTCTGGTCGCAGCAGGAGATGATCGCCCTCTCCCCGCAACTGGCCAAGCGGGCCGTGCTGTGGCAACGGGATGGCACCAGGGTGGTGGAGGACAGGGGACTGATCAGCCTGTCACTGACCCCTGTGATGGGCCGCGACGGCTCCCTTTGGGCCGTGCTGGAGGGGGGCGAGCTTGTCAACGGCAGCACCCGGCTGGTGGATGAGCTCAAGGGTCAGGTGTTTGCCAAAAATACCCTGCCAGATGGCAGCGTTGGCACTGTCACCCTGTTTCTCGACGATCTGCGGGTGAGCACCAACGTACCGGTCAGCAGTAGCCGTCAGGTGGGTCGGGCGGTGGGCACCCGGGTCTCGCCGCCGGTGCGCGAGCAAGTACTGGGGCGAGGGGAGATGTGGGTTGACCGCGCCTTCGTCCACGACGCCTGGTATGTCTCTGGCTACGAGCCGCTGCTGGGAGCCAGGGGCGAGCGGCTCGGCATGCTCTATGTTGGCTTTCTCGAGTGGCCCATTATCCGCACCTACCTCACCAATCTGGTGGAGCTGGGCTCCGGTGTGGTGCTGCTGTTGCTGCTCTCCGGCCTACTGGTCTATCGCGGCGCGCGGGATCTCTTCTCCCCCATCGAGCGGATGCACAAGGTAGTGCGGCAGGTGCAGGCCGGGGAGTCGGCTCGCATCGGCCCGCTGGCCCTCGACCCCGACCACGAGCTGGCCCAACTCGGTCGCCAGTTCGACGCCATGCTGGACAGGCAAGAAGCGCACCAGCAGCAGATGGCCCGTAGCGCCGATGAGCTGGAGCAGAAGGTGGCCGAGCGCACCCAAAGTCTCGAGCTCAAGACTGCGGAGCTGGAAGATCATATTCATATGCTGACCGAGGCGCGCCAGCAGCTGCTCATCAGCGAGAAGCTGGCGGCCCTCGGCGAGCTCTCGGCCGGGGTGGCCCACGAGATCAACAACCCGCTGGCGGTGATCCTCGGCAATGTGGAGCTGATGAAGCTGGAGCTGGGGGAGGCGGCCGAGCCGGTCAGCGAGGAGCTGGCACTGGTGCTGGCCCAGATCGAGCGCATTCGTGCCATCACCCGCAGCCTGCTGCAATATTCGCGCCCCGGCGACTACGAGACGGCGCCGGTGTGGCAGCACCTCAACCCCATCATCGAGGAGAGCCTGACTCTGGTGCGTTCCGCCCTGCGCCAGCAGCAGGTGGAGCTGGTGGCCGATCTCAGGGCCCAGCAGCCCATCGAGGCGGATCGCCAGCAGCTATTGCAGGTGCTGATCAACCTCCTGGTCAATGCCAGTCACGCGCTGGGGGAGCAGGGGGAGATCCGGGTCGAGAGCCGCGACTGGGTCGATGAACTGGGTCAGTTGCGCGGGGCCGAGGTGCGGGTGATCGACAACGGTAGCGGCATAGACGCCGCCATCATGGACAAGATCTTCGACCCCTTCTTCACCACCCGCGCCACCGGGACCGGACTGGGGCTGGCCCTGAGTCACCGCATCATCAGCCGCTGGGGCGGCGAGCTCTTGGTGGACTCCACCCCGGGGCAGGGGAGCTGCTTTACCGTGCGGCTGCGCAGCCACGCCCTGCTGCCAAGCGGCAGCGAGCCCGCGAAACTGGAAGGGTGGCGCATCGCCCTCAATGCCGAGGGTCGTGAGACAAGCGATTGATGCTGTTATAAAAAGGCCCGTGATAAAAACAGCCCGTCAACATGGTTGGCGGGCTGTTTTGTCGGTGGGGGAGTGGTTATTTACTGCGGACTCCATACCAGCTTGCCGCTCTGGGTCAGGTCATAGCCGCCGAGGCGAGCCGCCAGCTCGCGCCCCTCGGGGGATTGCAGCCAGCCGATCAGCTGTTGCAGCAGGGTGCGAAAGAAGACCCCCTGCGGCATCACCAGATCGAAGCACTCCTGCGACAGCGGCATAAAGCCGAGGCCAAACTCGGTGGCTGTGCTCTGGGCGCCGGGCCCGACATCCGCATCGCCACGGCTGATGGCGGCGGCCAGCTCCCGCTCGCTGTTGACCTCGAGGGTGCGCTCCAGCCGGGTCAGCGACTCCCCTTGCGTTTGCAGCCACTCCTGCAGGGCGCGCTGGCTGCCAGCCCCCTCCTGACGCATGGCCCAGCGCCAGTCGAGCGCCTCTTTCGCCTCCTTGGGTTGCAGCCCTTGCCGCAGCACCAGCCCCTGCACCCGCCTGAATCCATGAACGATCACCCATTGTCGGTGGCCCTGATACTGCTGCACCAGTGCCGGGTGGCGCAGGTGCGCCTCCTCGGCCTGCCCCCAGTGGATGGCGCAGAGATCCACATGGCCGCGTGCCAGCATCGCCAGCCCCTGACGGGTACCGCACGGGGTGTAGCCCACCAGTGCCTGGGTGCCGAGCTGCTGGGCCAAGCGGCTGCTGGCGTAGTGGAGCAGTACATCGTCCGAGCCTGCCAGCAGCAGCCGGTCGTTCATCACCCCCTCGTGGCAACTGCCGAGCAGCCAGCGATCGAGCAGGGAGCGGGGAAACAGCCACTTGCCGGTCGCCTTGGTGGCGGGGATGCGCGCCTCGTTGGCGAGCTGGTAGACCTTCTTCTCGTTGAGATCGAGGTATTCCGCCACCTGCTTGACGTTCATAAATTCGTTCATTGCTTAGTTCCGCATCCCGCGACCGGCTGAACCGGGCGCCAGCACCGGCGGCTTCTCGTCCAGCACCATATGGTCGTGGCCGCTGAATACCTCGAAATGGCGCCCCTTGGCGCGGGCAATCATGGTGATGCCGAGCTGGCGGGCCAGATCCAGCCCCATCTGGGTGACGCCGGAGCGCGACAGCAGCACCGGAATGCCCATCTGCGCCACCTTGATCACCATCTCCGAGGTGAGCCGCCCGGTGGTGTAGAAGATCTTGTCATGGCCACTCTCGCCGCGCATCCACAGCTCGCCCGCCAGGGTATCCACCGCATTGTGGCGCCCCACATCCTCGACAAAGGAGAGGATTTCGCTGCCGCGACAGATGGCGCAGCCATGGACGGCACCGGCCATCTTGTAGGTTTCGTTATGGGCCGACAGCGCCTTGAGCAGGGCGTAGAGGGTGCTCTGTTTAAGCTCGGGCGCCGCCAAGACCACCCCTTCGAGCTTCTTCATCACGCTGCCATACATGGTGCCCTGACCGCAGCCGGAGGTGACCGTCTTCTTCTCCAAGGATTTGTCGAGATCGGCGGCCTGCTGGCTGCTCACCACGGCGGCGGCCTCGCTCTCCCAGTCGACGATCACCGACTCGATGGCCGCAATATCCTCGATAAAGCCCTGATTTTTCAGATAACCCAGCACCAGCGCCTCGGGGCGGGCCCCCAGCGTCATCAGGGTTACGATCTCCTTCCAGTTGAGGTAGACCGTCAGTGGCCGCTCGCAGGCGATTTGGCGGGTGTTCATTGTGCCCTGCTCATCCATCACCTCGACGGCCATGGTGAGCTGGGCGGCAGCATTGCTTTTGATAAAGGTCGGTGTCATGGGCCCCTCGCGACCGGTTGCCGGGATCTAAGGTGAGGGGCACAGCAAGTTTTGTTCCAGATTATGTAAAAATAATGTTTGTAGTTATAAAGTGAGGGAGAGCTCTAAAGTTTTAATTATGAATTTATTGGATTAAAAGTATGCCTTGGACGAGTTGTATGACCTAAATCATAATGCTGACATTATTTCTGTGAGGACATGAGAAATGTCAGATGATGAAATTGAATATGGCGCTATTTTAGTCGATACATCAATTTTTGATGGTAATGGATTAAAACTGGAAAAAGGGTTGTTGGGAAAACTGTCACAATTCAAAAAAAGCCCTATAGAATACATTTTACCCGATGTGGTGAAAAATGAAGTTCAGCGGCACTTAGAAAGTAAAATTAGTGCTTCACGTGCAGCTTTAGAAAAAGCCCTCAATGAGGCTGGTGACCATCTCTTCTTTGATGGTAGTGAATTGAATGATGCAAAGAAAATGCTTGTTGACAGTAAAGAGGTTAATGGACTCGCTGAGAGTCGGATGAATAAATTTATAGATTCCACAGGCGCTTTGGTTCTGGAAACTGGGAATTATGTTTCAGTTTCTGACTTACTTTCTAAATATTTCTCCAATGAGCCACCATTTGCAGAGACAGGGAAAAAGAAAAATGAATTTCCTGACGCTATAGTTCTTATGGCTGTTGAAGCTTGGGCTGATAAGAATAACGAATATGTTCTAGCTATTGCCAAAGATGGAGATTGGAAAAGTTTTTGTCAAAATTCAACGAGAATAAACTATCAAGATGATTTTTCTCGCGGTTTGGAAGTTTTTAACCAAACCAATGCACCATATACGTTGTTAGCAAATCTTGAGACAGCTTTAAATTCAGGTTCAGCCACGAAGTTTCTTGCTGAAATAAATTCTCTTTTAGAATCTGCTTTGGATGGATTTACACCAGATCAAGAGGCTGATTCAGCGTTTTATTGGGAAGCTGATGGTAGTCATGGCTGGTTCAAAGATTTCTCATTGCTTGAGCATGAGTTTCGTATAGTTGATAAGGATGAAGACTGGGTCGTGTTAGAAGCCTCAGCTAATATTGTTGTCGAGGCAGAGGGTGATTTTTCATTATCTGTATATGACTCTATTGATAGAGATCATGTATCGATGGGAGGAGTAACTGTACGAGTGGAACGTGAGTTCGAGTCGGAAATTCTAATTACAATTTCTGGTGACCTAAATGGCCCGCTTGATGAACTATCTATAGATGAGGTTGAAATTGTAAGTCCTATAAATACCATCGACTTTGGATATATAGAGCCAGAGTATGATGATTACGAAGAGTAGTTTCGTATCATGGGCCAAATCGTAGGTTGGTGCTGAACGAAGTGAAGCCCAACGTTTACCGCGAACACTTTATCAAGGTAATAATCGGATAATTCGGCCTTATTCGATTATTGCCATTCCCTCAATCAGGCTCTGGCGGATTGGTTTTACGCCGCATATTGGGCTTCGCTGTGCTCAGCGCCAACCTACGCTCGCGCCAACCCATACTCCGCACGACACGCCAACCCGTATCAAAGCCCCATCAGCCATCAAACCGGCCTTGGCCCCACTCTTGCTATGTCTTATCCCATTGATGGCCGTGGCCGCCATAAATCTCCTGCTCTGAACCGCCCCGAACGGGGTGGATCACGGGGGAGGGCGGCCCGGTAGAGACCTTCTGATGGGAGCCGTGACAGTGCAAGAGACAACCAATACCTTGCCCCCGCAGCGCTGGCTGCAACTGGAGTTAAAGGCCATCGACAGCCAGGTTGGCCGCTGGCAGAGCCGCCGTTTCGAGATAGCGGCGCTCCATCCCGCCGAACCGGAGGCTGCAGGTGCCTTGCCCCTTACCCTGTTTCGCGATGAGCGGGGGGATTATCGCTTCAATCTGAGCTCCGGTTCGCCCCGCCTTTTTGTCACCGGAAGCCGCGTGGACAGTGGCTTTGTGGCCGATGGTCTGACCCTGAGCCAGACCGTGGCCGCCGCCTATATGGATGGCGAGCGGCAGGTGCTCTCCTGCCCGCTGCCCGAGGCGCTGCAAGCCTGGGTGGAGGCCTTTATCGGCCGCCACGGCGAGCTGCTGGAGGCCCGTCGCAAGGGCAAGAAGGGCAAGGGGCGGGCGCAGGATCAGTTGGGTGTCGATAGCCAGGATCAAGCCAGCTGCGGTGCCGTTAAAGCCACAGGCCCCGATGGCCGCGAGCGTGGCAGTGACGGCGGAACCTGTGCCGTAAACAACGCCGGAAACAGTGCCGGAAACAGCGCCCATGAGTGAGTTTCTCAAGCGCTGGTCGTCTCGCAAGCATCAGGCATTGCAGCCGAGGGAAGAGGCTATCCCCGAGTCGGTTGCCGCCCCCATCGAAGGCAGTGGCGCAGCTGAAACTCCAGATACCGCGCTGGATAGCCCCGTAGTCAGCACTGACAAGGGGAGCTGTGAATCCCTTGCTGTTGAGGGGGCCGAGAGTGGCGAGCCGCCGCTAACAACAGCCCAGCTGGGCAAGGCCAAACTCCCCGACAAGGAGGCGCTGCGGGCCATGTTTCGCAGCCACAAGCCGGATGGGCTCGACGACTACACCCAGGATTTCAGCCAGCCCGAATTGCTGCCTGCGGCCCTGACCGCCGGGCTGCGCAACTGGTTGGTGGATCAGGTAACCGCCCCGGAGAGCGAATCGGTCAATCCGGCCAGCGGGTCCGCTGAACCGGTGGCGCTTGCCAGCGAACCTTCCGCCGACGAGCTGGCTGATAACCATTCTCAAACCCACACCGACGATCGGGACATTTTGGTTTCCTCTGGTGGACAAAATGTCCCAACCAAAGGTGGGGGAATGGAACCCTCAGGATCCTGACTCCCTGTCAGTCACTTTTTTTCCGGGGGAGTTGGCTCGCCTCTTGCTCTCTCGGCTTACCAACAAGCGCCCATCCCATGAGGTGGCGCGCGCAGGAGCGTATGTGAGCACTGAACAAACATTGCCAAATCTGAGCCCAAATCTAGCCTCCAATCTTGCCCATGGGGCGGGGGCGGCCGAGCATAACGCGCGCGCTCGCGCCTATGCCCTGCAGCATACGGTCAAGACCGACAACTTGATCCCGGCCACTGTCTCTTACCAGAGTCAGGGGCGTTTGCTGCTGGTCGGCCCGGAAGATCGGATTCGCCGCGTCGCCAGCCTGCTGCCCGCCGGGGTGAAGCCCACCCTGCTGGTGACCGAAGCGGTGCATGACGCCGAGGCGGCCGATCTCGAAGCCATTTTCGATGCCACCACATCCCTCGCGGCCCTGACTCTGCGCGAACCGAGCCTGACAGGGTATCTGGGGCAGTTCCAGCTTACCGGCCTCAATGGTCAGGGGGAGCGGGTTAATCTAGCGGCTCTCTGTTTTACTCAGCAGGCTGCGGAAAATGGCGAATCGCGCTTCGATCTGGTTGCCGATCTGGGCCGCGCCCCGCTCTTTGCGCTGGAGCGCCCGCCGGTCGGTTATCTGCATCTTGCCGATGACCAAGGGCTGGCCGAACGGCTTGTCGAGATCTGCGCGCTGACCGGTATCTTCGACAAGCCGCGCTATTTTCGTCTCGACCCCGAGGCCTGCGCCTTTACCGCCCGCGGCGTGCCCGGTTGCAGCCGCTGCCTCGATGTCTGCCCGACTGATGCACTCAAGCCCATCAATGGTCGCATCCAGATCGATCCTCATTTGTGTCAGGGCTTTGGCAGCTGCGCCTCTGCCTGTCCGACCGGGGCGATTGCCTATCACCAGCCCGATGCCAACACCAGCGGCGACTACCTGTTCCGATTGCTCAAGCATTATCGGGAGGCGGGTGGCGAAGCGCCCCAGTTGCTGATCGCCGGTGAAAACGAGCGCGAATGGGTGGAGGCCGAACTCACCCGCCTGCCCGCCAACTGGCTGCCAGTCTGGGTGGAGGAGAGCGCGAGTTTGGGTATCGAGAGCTGGTTTGCCGCCCTCGCCTATGGCGCCAACGCAGTGCGCATTGCGCTGGGTGACGATGCCCCCGAAAGCGTCCGTGCGCTGGTTGAGCGGGAACTGGCGAGCACCGCCGTGCTGTTGGCGGGCGCCGGTCTCGCTGCCGATCGCATTGCCCTGTTTGACGCAGATGCTGGTGAGCCTGTTTCCGGCCAGCCCACCGTTGCCCTGCTCGACAAGCCGCTCAAAGGGGACAAACGGGAGAACCTGTTTGCCGCCTTCGATGCCCTCTGGCAGGCCAATGAGGGGAGCCGCGAGCCGCTGGCGGTGCCTCACGGCGCCCCATACGGCAGTGTGGAGCTGAAAGAATCTGACTGCACCCTCTGCATGGGCTGCGTGGCGGTTTGCCCGAGCCGCGCCCTGCATGCGGTTGGGCACACGCCCGGCCTCAACTTTATCGAGCAGGATTGCATCCAGTGCGGCATGTGCGAAAAGGCGTGCCCCGAGCAGGCCATCGTACTGATGCCCCGCCTGCAACCCGTGCCCGAGGCGCGCCGCGCCGTGCAGAGCCTCAAAGCCGAAGAGGCGGCCTGCTGCATTCGCTGCTCCAAGCCGTTCGCGCCCGCCTCGATGATCCGCCGCATCCAGCAAAAACTGGCCGGTCACTCCCACTTCCAGAACGAGGCCGCCCAGCGGCTGCTGATGTGCGAGGACTGTCGGGTCAAGGATGTGTTTGCTGCGCTGGCGGCGGACCCCGTCTCCCAGCTCAAGGTATGAGGGGCCAGTGATGAGTGAACAACATAACGAAAAGGCTGGCGAACTGACCATGACCGAACTGGAACAGAGCAGCGCCGATCTCTACGCCCTGCTGGCGAGTCTCTGGCGCGCCGCTCCCCGTGGTGAACAGCTCGCCTGGCTGCAAGGGTTGCAGGCTATGCCGGGCCCCTTTGCCAGAGGGCTCGGGCTGGTGCAGCTGGCAGCCAGTAGCCACCACGAAAACGAGCTTGCCGAGGAGTATCAGGATCTCTTTATCGGGCTGGGGCGCGGGGAGATTGTGCCGTTTGCCTCCTGGTATCTCACCGGCTCATTGATGGAGCTGCCGTTGGCAGTGCTGCGCGCTGATCTGCAGTCCCTCGGTTTTGAGCGCCAGAGCGGAGTGTGTGAGCCGGAAGATCATCTCGCCGCCCTCTGTGAGGTGATGGCGGTGTTGATTGCCGAGCAGCACCCGGAGCGCAACCGCTTCTATGAACGCCACCTTGCCCCCTGGGTACTCGCCTGCTGCCGCGATCAGCAACAGGCGAAAGGGGGCAGCTTCTACCGGGCGGTCGGGGCCCTTGCCGAAGATTTCTTCAAGCTGGAAAACGAATTGCGCCTGCCGTTTGGCGCCTGCGTGGTGCCGGGCTGAATGCCCCGAACCACCCACAACAAAACGAACAGACGAGATATCCCATTGGACGCGAAGCTGGCGCGCAGGCGCCAGCAAGAACAACAACAGAGGTCACAAGAATGAGCGATGAACAGCTGAAAGACCCGTCCCGCCGCAATCTGATCAAGGGAGTTGGCGTGGTCGCCACCATAGGTGTATTGGCCGGTGCCACCGGTCGGGTGGTGGGCAAAGAAGTGCTGACCCACGATACCAAGCCTGACAAGGGCTATCGGGAGACCCCCCATGTTCACGACTTTTATCGCACCCTGCGCGGCACCGACTGAGCCGGATCAGTGAAGGAGAACTCATGAAACTGACAAAACGTGCCGAGCTGCCCCAGGCGGGCGAGCAGGGCAATGAGGCCATTCGCGGTCAGGGGCTGACCCGCCGTGCCTTTATGGTCAACTCGGGTCTGGTGGCCGGTGGCGCCGTGGCGGCCGGCTGGCTGGCGCCGGCCATGATGCAGCGGGCCGAGGCCAAAACCGTGGCGGCCGGGGTGCCGGTCGAGGTGAAGCGCACCATCTGTTCCCACTGCTCGGTGGGCTGCGGCGTCTATGCCGAGGTGCAAAACGGCGTCTGGACCGGTCAGGAGCCGGCGTTTGATCACCCCTTCAACCTTGGCGGTCACTGCGCCAAGGGGGCGGCCCTGCGCGAGCATGGCCACGGTGAGCGTCGCCTCAAGTACCCGATGAAGCTGGTGGGCGGCAAGTGGCAGCGCATCAGCTGGGATCAGGCCATCGAAGAGGTGGGCAACGAGGTGCTGCGTCTGCGCAAGGAGTCCGGCCCCGACAGCGTCTACTGGCTCGGCTCCGCCAAGCACTCCAACGAGCAGGCCTACCTGTTTCGCAAGATGGCGTCCCTGTGGGGCACCAACAACGTGGATCATCAGGCGCGGATCTGCCACTCCACCACGGTGGCCGGGGTCGCCAACACCTGGGGCTACGGCGCCATGACCAACAGCCTGAACGACATGCACAACAGCAAGTCGATCATGTTTATCGGCTCCAACCCGGCGGAGGCCCACCCGGTCGCCATGCAGCACATCCTGCTGGCGAAAGAGCGTAACGGCTGCAAGATCCTGGTAGTTGACCCGCGCCGTACCCGCACCGCCGCCAAGGCGGACATGTACCTCTCCCTGCGTCCGGGCACCGACGTCGCCTTTATCTGGGGCATGCTCTGGCACATCTTCAAAAACGGTTGGGAAGATAAAAAGTTCATCCGCTCCCGCGTCTACGGCATGGATGAGGTGCAAAAAGAGGTGGCGCGCTGGACTCCGGCCGAAGTAGAGCGGGTGACCGGCCTCAACGAGCAGCAGGTCTATGGCGCTGCCAAACTGCTGGCCGACAACCGCCCCGGCTGCGTGGTCTGGTGCATGGGCGGTACCCAGCACACCACCGGCAACAACAACACCCGTGCCTACTGCATCCTCGAACTGGCCCTCGGCAACGTGGGCAAGAGCGGGGCGGGCACCAACATCTTCCGCGGTCACGACAACGTGCAGGGCGCCACCGATTTTGGCGTCACCTCCGACTCTCTGCCCGGCTACTACGGGCTGGAAGAGGGCTCCTGGAAGCACTGGGCCCGGGTGTGGGATGTCGATTACGAGTGGATCAAGGCGCGCTTCGACAACAAGGCCTACAACGGCAAGTTGCCGATGAACAATAACGGCATTCCGGTCTCCCGCTGGGTGGATGGGGTGCTGGAGAACGCCGATCTCATCGAGCAGGGCTCCAACATCCGCGCCATGTTCTACTGGGGCCATGCGGTCAACTCCCAGACTCGCGGCCCCGAGATGAAGAAGGCGATGCAAAAGCTCGACATGATGGTGATTGTCGACCCGTATCCCACCGTCGCCGCCGTCATGAACGATCGCACCGACGGCGTCTACCTGCTGCCGGCCACCACCCAGTTCGAGACCTATGGTTCAGTCACTGCCACCAACCGCTCCATGCAGTGGCGCGACAAGGTGATAGAACCCCTGTTCGAATCCAAGGTCGACCACGAGATCATGTATCTCCTGAGCAAGAAGCTTGGCTTTGCCGACCAGCTGTTCAAGCACATCAAGGTAGAGAACAACCAGCCGCTCTTGGAAGACATCACCCGCGAGTACAACCGCGGCATGTGGAGCGTGGGCTACACCGGCCAGAGCCCAGAGCGGCTCAAGGCGCACCAGCAGAACTGGCACACCTTCCACAAGACCAACCTCAAGGCCGAAGGGGGCCCGGTCAGTGGCGAAGTGTACGGTCTGCCCTGGCCCTGCTGGGGTACCCCTGAGATGAAGCACCCCGGCAGCCATATCCTCTACGACACCAGTATTCCGGTCTCGGAAGGGGGTGGCGGTTTCCGCGCCCGCTTCGGCATCGAGTATCAGGGCGTCTCGCTGCTCGCCGAAGACTCCTGGCCGAAGGGAAGTGAGGTGGAGGATGGTTATCCCGAGATCACTGCCGACCTGATGAAACAGCTTGGCTGGTGGGATGAGCTGACCGAGGCCGAGAAGAAAGAGGCCGAGGGCAAGAACTGGAAGACTGACCTCTCCGGCGGTATCCAGCGGGTCGCCATCAAGCACGGCTTCGTCCCCTACGGCAACGCCAAGGCGCGCTGCGTAGTGTGGACCTTCCCGGATCAGGTGCCCAAGCACCGCGAGCCGCTCTACACCCCGCGCCGTGATCTGCTGGCCGACTACGCCACCTGGCCTGATTCGAAGAGCCTGTGGCGCCTGCCGACCCAGTACGCCTCGGTGCAGGAGAAGGATGTCAGCAAGGAGTTCCCCATCATCCTCACCTCCGGCCGTCTGGTGGAGTACGAGGGGGGCGGTGACGAGACTCGCTCCAACCCCTGGCTGGCTGAATTGCAGCAGGAGATGTTCGTCGAGATGAACCCGGCGGATGCCAACGACGTCGGCGTGCGCGACGGTCAGGATGTGTGGGTCGAGGGGCCGGAAGGGGGCCGGGTCAAGGTGAAGGCACTGGTGACCCCGCGGGTCAAACCGGGGCTCGCCTTTATGCCGTTCCACTTCGGCGGCCACTTCGAGGGCAAGGATCTGCGATCCAAATATCCGGAAGGGTCTGACCCCTATGTGCTGGGGGAGTCGGTCAACATAGTCACCACCTATGGTTATGACCCGGTCACCCAGATGCAGGAGACCAAGGTCACCCTGTGCCGTTTTCGCAAAGTAGGAGCCTGATCCCATGGCCAGAATGAAATTCATGTGTGACACCAAGCGCTGCATCGAGTGCAACGGCTGTGTGACGGCGTGCAAGAACGAGAACGACGATGCCCTCGAGTGGGGCATCCAGCGTCGCCGGGTGGTAACCCTCAACGACGGCCTGCCGGGAGAGACCTCCATCTCGGTCGCCTGCATGCACTGCACAGATGCCCCCTGCATGGCGGTTTGTCCGGCCGACTGCTTCTATCACACCGACGACGGCATCGTGCTGCACAACAAGGATCTCTGCATCGGTTGCGGCTACTGCCTGTTTGCCTGCCCGTTTGGTGCCCCCCAGTTCCCGAAGACCGCCGCCTTTGGCGATCGGGGCAAGATGGACAAGTGCACCTTCTGCGCCGGTGGCCCGGAAGAGGATCACAGCGAGGCGGAGCGCCAGAAGTACGGTGCCAACCGCATCGCCGAGGGCAAGCTGCCGATGTGTGCCGAGCTCTGCTCTACCAAGGCACTGCTAGCGGGGGATGCGCAGGTGATCTCCGACATCTTCCGCGAGCGGGTTGCCTATCGTGGTGCTCCTCACGCAGCTTGGGGGGCTGATGAACAGGCGCTCTATCGCGACGCCAGCAAACCTCACGATGGCAGAGGCAAGGGGCTCAAGCTTGGCAAGCAGGAGGATGGCCAATGAGACACTGGCTGACAGCGCTGCTGACGGCCTTGCTGCTGTTCAGCGCGCCCGGCTTCGCTGATGCGCAGAAAGAGGCGGTCGGCTTTGCCGGCGCCGATTATTGGCGGGCGGTGAAGGATGGGCAGGAGGGGGTGACCACCTCCCGCTCGCCGGAGCACGGAGTGCTTATCTCGGTGCCGGGTCAGCTCTGGTTCGAGGTGAAGACCAAGTGGGTGTCGCCACTCGGTGCCATCGCTATCTTTGGATCCTTGGCCATGTGCGGCCTGATGTACCTGGTGGTGGGGCCGACCAAGCTCTCCAAACCGCGTACCGGGCGCAAGCTCAAACGCTGGAGCCGGCTGGATCGGGCGCTGCACTGGACCACGGCGGCCATGTTCCTGACCCTCTCCGGGTCCGGGCTGGCCATCATCTATGGCAAGTACTTCATCAAGCCGGTGGTGAGCATGGGGGTGTGGGAGAACTGGATCTGGTTCGCCAAGGTGTTCCACAACTACGTGGGGCCGCTCTTCTTCCTCTGCTTGCTCGGTGTACTCATCAAGTGGTTCCGCCACAACATCGTCAACATGGTGGATGTGCAGTGGTTTATGAAGGCTGGCGGCATGCTGGGGCCCCACAAGGGGAGTCACCCCTCGGCGGGCTTCTCCAACGGCGGCGAGAAGGCGATCTTCTGGCTGCTCATCTGGTTTGGCGGCATCGTCGTGGCGACCGGGCTGTTTCTGGACTTTCCCATCTTCGGCCAGCTGCGCCGTCAGATGGAGTGGGCCAGCTTTATCCATATCGTCGGCGCCTTGATCCTTATCTGCGGTTTTATCTTCCATATCTACATGGGCCTGTTCCAGCTGGAAGGGGCGCTGGAGGGGATGGTGACCGGTGAGGTGGACGAGACCTGGGCCAAGGAGCACCACGACCTCTGGTATGAAGAGGTGAAGCACACCCTCGATGAGCCCAAGGTGGGTAAATCAAGCTGACGGTCGGACAAAGAGTAAAGGGAAGGGGCGCTGCGGCGCCCCTTTTGATGGCAGGTCGATCGTGATGGTAAATTGATTGAGCGATGCCGCAAACGGCGATGGTTTTTTGGGCCACCTTGAGCAACAGTAACAGGGGGTTCCATTCATACAAGGGATGACAAATGATGAGAAAAACATGGCTGGCAGCGGTATGTGCATCTGCGCTCTTCGGTGGTATTGCGGGCGTGGCGCAGGCGGCTGACGGGATCAAGACTCAGCAGGTGCAGTTCAAGAAGGGGGAGTCAGGGGCGACTATCAACGGCACCATTCAGGGTAGCCAGACCCTCGATTACAAGCTGACGGCCAACAAGGGCCAGAGTATGGTGGTGATCCTGACCGGCAAGCCCTACTTCAATATTTTGCCGCCGGGCAGCAAGGGGGAAGCGATTTTTGTTGGCTCTCGTGACGGGAACAACTTTGAGGCAACCCTGCCCGCCAAGGGCACTTATACCATTCGGGTCTACCAGATGGGGGCGGCCGAGAGCAGCAAGGCCAAGACGCCCTTCAAGCTGGAGGTGGGCATCAGCGGCTAATGCCGGCCGCTGACAAGCATCACAGCGGTGGCGGCCACAAAGGGCCATCGCCGTTGTTTTATCCTCTCTGTTTTTGCCTCGCCACGGTCAATATTCACCCCGGGCCAGCCGGTCGAAATAGGTTTGATAACGTCCGCTGGCGATGGCCTGCTGCAACTGCTGATTGAACTGATCACGCAGTTTGGCTGAATCCTGCATTTTGCGCGGGAACATCACGAAGCTGTCGTTGCGCAGAAAAGGGGTCTGACTGTGGGTGATGAGTGCCGCGCTGGCGGGATCGAGCTGACTCTGCAACTCGGCCAGACCGACCCGCAGCTCTTGCGGATAGAGGTCGATCCGCCCGCGCAGCAGCTTGCCGAAATTCTGCTTCACGTCGGTGACACGCTGCTGGCTCACTTTGCCGTCGGCCACCATCTTGTCCAGCTCTGGCCCGTAGCTGTAGGCGATATCGCCCCCCAACCGCATGCCAACGATCTGCTCGAGGCGCTCGGCTTGCAGATGTCGTGCTTTGAGTGAAAAGAAGACAAACTGCTCCTGCAGCACCGCTTTGCTGAACAGAAAATCCCGCTCACGTTCCGGCTTGTGCATCCAGACGGCGGTGGCATCGTAGAGCTGGCTGTTGGCTGCCAGCGAATAGACCCGACCCCAGGGGGCGAAGTGGAACTTCACCTCGTAGCCCGCCTCCTTGAACAGATCGCGGATGAGGTGGGCCACTGGCCCGTGCTGTTTTGACTGCTCGGAGACGAAAGGGGGCCATTCACCCACGATGATGTTGAGTTCTCTCCCCTGTGCGGCGAGAGCCGACTGGCAGGCAAGCAGTTGTGACAGGGCAAGGAGCAGTATCAGACGCATGGCGAGAGGAGGCAAAAGCTGGCTGAAAAAGTCGAGGGCATCAGGTCACTCCCGGCTGCGGCATGGTGAAACGTTGCGGAATTGATCGCAATGCTAGCATGAGCCTCATTCCTCTCCGTGGATATTTATCACTCGGGGAGTGAGATGAGCGGATTTCGGCCACAGGGTATGCCCAAGCTCACAAAACCGATCGAGTAAACGTCATATGATTGATTTCATTATGAGTCTTGCTCTCCTGCCGAACGGCAATTTCACGTAAATCAAAGAGAATGACTATGGCTACCGGACAATATCTGCTGTGGAAAGATGCACAGGGACAGGATTTTCGCCCCGTTGCACTGACCGGCACTGATCTGCTTAACAATCGATACCTCAACAAGGGCACGGCCTTCACCGAACAGGAGCGGGCCGATTTTGATCTCGATGGTTTGCTGCCGCCTCAGGTACAAACCTTTGAAGCCCAGCTCGAGCGAGTGTATGAGGGGTTCAAGAGCGCTTGCAGCGATATCGAGAAGTACCAGAACCTGCGTGCCCTGCAGGATCGCAACGAAACCCTGTTTTATGCCCTGTTGTCACGCCATGTGGAGGAGATGACTCCCTACATCTATACCCCGACCGTGGGCAAGGCGTGCCAGGAGTTCAGCCACCGCTTCCAGAAGCCGCGCGGCCTCTACATCACCCCTGACAACGTGGATGACATGGGCAGTCAGGCCCGTCACTTCGATGCCAAATCGATCCGCATCATAGTCGTCACCGACAGCCAGGGCATTCTGGGGATCGGCGACCAGGGGGTTGGCGGCATGGGGATCCCTATCGGCAAGCTGGCGCTCTACACCCTGGGTGCCGGTATTCACCCCGCCTGCTGCATGCCCATCGCGCTGGATGTGGGCACCGACAACCAGAAACTGCTCGATGATCCCATGTATCTGGGCCGCCCCCACAAGCGCATTCGTGGCAAGGAGTATGAAGAGTTCATCGACAAGTTCGTGCAGGGGGTCAAGCGCCACTTCCCCAACGCCGTGCTGCAGTGGGAAGACTTCAGCAAATCCAATGCCTTCAACAATCTTGCTCGCTACCAGCAGGCACTGCCGTCATTCAACGATGATATTCAGGGCACCGGTGCCGTGGTGCTGGCCGGTATCATAGGCGCGGTCAAGGTCAAGGGGGAGACCCTGGGCCAGCAGAACTATCTGGTCTATGGCGCTGGCGCCGGTGGGGTTGGCGTCGCGGATCAGATCTGCGCGGGGATGATCCGCGAGGGGATGGATCCGCAGGCGGCCCGCGATCGAATCTACATTCTGGATACCCAGGGGCTGGTGTGCGACAACCGGGACGGGCTCGACGAGTACAAGCGTCGCTACGCCAAGCCGGGGCTGCTGCTGGCGGGTTGGGATACCGAGGTGCCCGGCAAGGCCAATCTGGCCGATGTGCTGCGTCATGTGCCCATTACCGTGTTGCTGGGTACCAGTGGCTCGGGCGGGGCCTTCCAGGAAGAGCACATCCAGCTGATGCTGCAGCATTGCGAGCGCCCCATGGTGTTCCCGCTCTCCAACCCTACCGCCAACTGTGAAGCGCTGCCGGAAGATATCTACCGCTGGAGCAAGGGCAAAGCCATCGTTGCAACCGGCAGTCCGTTCAAGGATGTGAGCTACGAGGGGCAGGAGTTCCGGGTCGGGCAGGGCAACAACGTCTTTATCTTCCCCGGTGTAGGTCTGGCGGCCATCGTCAGCCAGATCCGCGAGATCACACCCGATGTCTTCACTACCGCCGCCTTTGCGCTGGCTGAGTGCGTGAGCGAGGTGGACCTGGCGAAAGGGGCCGTGTATCCCCGCATTCGCGAGCTGCGCAGCATCTCGGTGCATGTGGCGACCGCCGTGCTCAAGGATATCGTGCGCCGGGATCCCTCCCACCCACTGATCGGTCAGGATCTGCAGCAGCATATCCTCAACCACATGTGGGAGCCGGTTTACCTGCCCTATCGTCGGGTATAACCGCGTATTCACCGTCCGGATAACGGATCGGTAAAGATGACAAGGGGGTAGCGCTGCTACCCCCTTTCGTTTACCCCGTGGCATTCACTAAATTCGCAATGGTCGCCAGCGCCCTTCCTGATTGCGACAGGCGGTATCCTGCCACTGCTGGCTCGCCTTGCCGATATAGAGTTGCTCGCGATAGTCGCGACACCACTCCCCGCTGGTATGGCGGAAGGTGCGCAGCGGCGTGACGCTACCCGAGTGACGATTAGCCGGATTGAACCAGGTGAGGCTCTGCCCTTTGGTGCGGGTTTCCAGCGCCTTGGCAAGGGCCTGATTGGCCAGTTGAATATCTGCCTTATCCATCTGATGGTAAAGCGGCGGAGTGTCGACCGTGGCGCAGCCAGCGAGGCCGAGCAGGAGGAGTGTTAGCAGATAACGCATCATGGTTGCCCCTGTTGGCGAAAGCCGTTGTTGAGCAGCGCCCGCTCCTGCTCATCGGTAAGCACTTGCTGACGATCGTCGACCGTGCCGTCACCTCTTAGTTTGTTGCCGTTGGCATCGACAGCATCCACACCGTTGTCATCGACCGTGCCATCGCCCCTGAGTTTGTTGCCATTGGCATCGACGGCATCCACACCGTTGTCATCGACTGTGCCGTCACCTCTGAGCTTGTTGCCGTTGGCATCGATGGCATCCACGCCGTTGTCATCGATGGTGCCATCACCTCTGAGCTTGTTGCCGTTGGCATCGACGGCATCCACGCCGTTGTCATCGATGGTGCCATCGCCTCTGAGCTTGTTGCCGTTGGCATCGACGGCATCCACACCGTTGTCATCGACCGTGCCATCACCTCTTAGTTTGTTGCCGTTGGCATCAACGGCATCTACGCCGTTGTCATCGACCGTGCCATCGCCTCTGAGCTTGTTGCCATTGGCATCGACCGCATCCACGCCGTTGTCATCAACGCCATTGCCAAACCCGCGGCCACCACCATGGCGTTCTCCCCCTGCATGTTTTTCTCCACCAGCATGCCGTTCACCTCCACCATGCTGCTCTCCGCCGGCATGCTTGCCCTGACCCTGATTATCGTGGCTGCTGCTCTCGTTATCACTGCCACCGTCGCTATCACTGCCTCCGCCGCTGTTGCTGCCACCGCCGCTGTTGCTGCCACCGCCGCTGTCGCTGCCACCGCCGCTGTCGCTGCCACCGCCGCTGTCGCTGCCACCGCCGCTGTCGCTGCCTCCGCCGCTGTTGCTGCCTCCGCCGCTGTTGCTGCCACCACCGCTGTTGCTGCCACCACCGCTGTTGCTGCCTCCGCCGCTGTTGCTGCCCCCATCGCTGTCGCTGCCACCGCCGCTGTTGCTGCCTCCACCACTGCTGCCCCCACTGCCACCATCGCCATCTTTGTTGTGAACGATCAGCTCATTGGCGATGTAGCTGTGGCTGCCATCGAGCAGCAGATTGAAGAGTGCGGTAGTGGGAGATGTCTCGATCCAGCAGAGTGACTCAACCAGCAGTAATTCCGGCTGGGATTGTAGGGCCAGATTGCCCGTCACCATGACAGGTGTCGGGCGACACATTATCTGCATGCCGGTAAATAGCGGCAGCACCGCCAGTTGCGGGTTTTCGGTTCGGGTCATGGCCGGTGAGATGGCCGCCCAGCCCCGCGTGGTCAGCAGAGGGTGCTCTGCGGTAAAAAATGGGGGCAGATCATTGATCCCGTAGAGTCTGCGCTTGCCCAGTATGACCCGCTCGACCGCCAGGATCCGGTTACTACCGCCGTGTTGATCCAGCACCCGTTCACCGACCCGGAGCGTCTCTATGGGGCGGGTGGAACCATCGGCCATCGTGATGCGAGTGCCGGCGATAAAGCAGGACTTGGCATAGGCCTGATTCATTTGCCACTCATTGTGGGTGAAATCATAACTGAACGGGTTTGCAAACAGAGCGAGTGCGATGGCCGAGCCGATAAGCAATCTGCGCTGGCTGGCATTGAATGGGGGCTGTGACATGGGGACTCCTTGTCCATCTTGATTCACAGGATCCAGTATAGAGCGCCCCCAAGCGGCGGCATTTTTGACTATGAACACAATAAACATGATGGAAAAACGATTGGCGTTCGTCACAATAATGCGTAAAATCGCATACTCGATGCTTGTAGCAACGAATCCCGCCTAAAAAGCCAGTTTCATGCCCTTCCCAAGCAGTAAAAGGTAACAAGTGACGAATTTGTGTTCATTTTGTGCCTTGAAAAAGTCTTGTGATAACTGAAAAGTGATAAATATCCCCATCAGTTATCAAAAAATTAAGGACATCCATGTTTTCCTTAGTCAAGCAAAGTGTCGCCGGGCTGCAAATCCTGTTTGTCGCCTTCGGTGCCATGGTTCTGGTGCCCCTGCTCACCGGACTGAACCCCTCCATGGCCTTGCTTGGCGCCGGTGTGGGCACCCTGTTGTTCCAGCTCTGCACCCGCCGCCAGGTCCCGATTTTCCTCGGTTCCAGCTTTGCCTTCATCGCGCCCATCATCTACGCCACCCAGACCTGGGGATTGCCATCCACCATGTTTGGCCTGTTTGCCGCCGGTTTCATGTATTTCATTCTGGCTGCGCTGATCCGGGCAAAAGGGATGGGCTTTGTGCACAAATTGCTGCCGCCCGTGGTGATTGGCCCGGTGATCATGGTGATCGGTCTTTCTGTGGCGCAGGTTGCCTGCAACATGGCGATGGGCCGCGCCGGTAGTGAGCAGGTGGTACCTGCGGGGATTGCGCTGACGCTGGCCGGTATCTCGCTGGCGGTCACCCTGATTGCAGCTGTGTTCTGCAAGGGGTGGATCAAGCTGATCCCCATCCTGTGCGGCGTGATTGCCGGTTATGTCTCGGCTGTCTTCATGGGCCAGGTGAGTTTCGATGGCATGGTGAACGCACCCTGGTTGGCGCTGCCCCACTTCGAAACCCCGGAGATCAACTGGGCTGCTGCGTTGTTCATGTTGCCGGTAGCCATCGCCCCCTGTATCGAGCATATCGGTGGCGTGTTGGCGATTGGTGGCGTGACTGGCAAGGATTACACCAAGGATCCGGGTTTGCACCGTACGCTGGCCGGTGACGGCATCGGCGTCTGCTTCGCCGGTTTCATCGGTGGCCCACCCGTGACCACCTACGCCGAAGTGACCGGTGCCGTGATGATCACTCGCAACTTCAATCCGGTCACCATGACCTGGGCTGCGGTGTTTGCCATCATTCTGGCCTTCTTCGGCAAGTTCAATGCGCTGCTCACCTCCATCCCGATGCCGGTGATGGGCGGTATCATGCTGCTGCTGTTCGGATCCATCGCTGCCATCGGTCTCAAGACGCTGGTGGAATCCAAGGTGGATCTGGGGCTGTCACGCAATATCGCCATCGTCGCTGTGACTCTGACCGTCGGTGTCGGTGCGCTGGAGATGAAGATTGGCGACTTCGCGCTGGCCGGTGTTGGCCTGGCCTCTGTTGCCGCCATCCTGCTCAACCTGATCCTGCCTGCGCACTCCGAAGAGGGTGTGATGGACGCGGCCAAGGACTGAGTTTCACCAGACGTTTATTGTTGATTTGGAGAAGGCCACCTCGCGGTGGCCTTCTCATTTTCGCGTATCTAGCGCCACTTTTTGGCTCGACGGAGCTCATCTGGAATCTAATTTGGAAGCAGATGAGGGGGTTAGCATTCTCATTTGACGTATCTCTTTTCGTGACCTTAGCTAAAGGACAGGTTTGGCTCTGAGGTCTCCTCGAGCAGTATGGGAAAATGGATGTTGGCGTTTTCTATCATTTCTCTCCCAGACCCCTGTCATAAAACGATGCGCTTTTTCTTTGCCACGGCGCTGTTGTATGGCAGAGGCTTATCCGCCCCACTCCGCACTCCCCTCATGCTGCCCTGGCATGTTTCCACCTCGATTTGTTGTGAGCCTCCCTCGCCGGTTGCGTTTCGTTGCGCACAGGCAAAATCCGGATCTGTTTGCTGCTGCACGTTGGTGGGCGGCGAGCCGTGAAAGCCGGCATGACCCCAGCGGGTCAGACGTGCACCGCCATCGGTAACGGCGGATGTTCAGGGATGAATGGCAAGCAAAGCGAGGTTGCAATGAACTATCAACTGCTGTGGAAAAGTGCAATTTTTTCAGTCTCTTCCATGATGGCGATAAGCGCTGTTCAGGCTGCGCCACTGAACGTGATGACCGAGGATTACCCGCCATTCAACATGCAGGGGGAGGGGGGCAAGATTGTCGGGCTATCGACCGAGGTGGTCGAAGAACTGTTCAAGCGTGCCGGGGTCGAATACAAGCTGACCCTGATGCCCTGGAAACGGGCGTACGAAGATACCCTCGGTACTCCCAATACCGCCCTCTACTCCACGACCCGCACTCCGGAGCGGGAAGCACTGTTCAAGTGGGTAGGGCCGCTGGTCAATAACAACTGGGTATTTTTCTCCAGTTCGACCGCCAATATCACGGTCAAGTCGCTGGAAGATGCCAAGCAGTATTCGGTGGGTGGCTATAACGGTGATGCGGCCGCCGAATATCTCAAGGCCCAGGGATTTGCCAAGTTGCAGCTGGCCGCCAACGATACCGCCAACGTGAAAAAACTGGAGGCAGGTCGCATCGATCTCTGGGCTACCGGCCAGTATCTGGCCCCCTATCTGGCCAGCAAGGAGAAGGTGGCCTCACCCAAGCCGGTCTTCGTGTTCAAGGAAACCCAGATGAGCTTGGCGTTTAACAAGGATACGCCCGATGAGCTCATCACCAAGCTCAACGAGATCCTCGCAGCCATGAAGGCGGATGGCACCATCGACAAGATCAATGCCAAGTACCAGTAACAGTACCAATAGAAAGTGCTGCTCAATGGCACTGCGCCGGCTGCCGTAAAACCGGGAGGAAACCATGGATTGGAAAAGTCTGACGTTCAGGATTGCCGTGTTGACCTCCCTGTCGGTGAGTCTGCTACTGGTGTTGTTTGGCGCTTACAACTACCACGCCGTCAAGGCGGAGAGCTACAGCAAACAGAGTGTGCTGGTCGAACAGGCCATCGGCCGGCTGCAGCTCTCCCTGCCCGGCCCGCTGTGGAATTATGAATCGGCTTTCATCGAGGCATCGCTCAAGTCCGAGCTGGCGGCCGATATCCTGAGTGCTTTGCTGGTGGTCAACAAGGACAAGCTGGTGGCCGGGTTTGCCCGTGACACGGCGGGGAGCATTGCCCCCGTGACAGCCATGCCTGCCGATACCGCTGCCTATGGGGGATATGATCTGGTCTATGACGACAGCGGCCAGAAAAACACCGTGGCCCGATTGCTGGTGCAAACCAGTGATGCCGCCATTCAGGCCCAACTGCGCCAGCAGTTGATCACCACCGTCTGGCAGATCCTGGTGCTCGATCTCTGCATCATCGCCCTGTTAATGGTGCTGATTCATCGCAATGTGCTCAGGCCGCTTCACCAGATGAATCAGGCGGTGTTCGATCTGGCCAAAGGAGAGGGGGATCTGACCCGGCGTCTGAAGATCGGCCGTCAGGATGAGATGGGCGCGTTGGCCACCAACATCAACCACTTTATTGCCAAGTTGCAGGAGATGGTGGCGGAGATCAACGAGCTCTCTGCCGGTGTGTTGCAAACCGCCGAACTCTGTGACTCCCTCTCGGCAGATACCCGGGTAGGCAGTGACGCCCAGCAATCCGAGCTGGATCAGGTCGCTACCGCCATTACCGAAATGAGTCAGGCAGTGCAGGAAGTGGCTGGTAACGCAGTGAAAACCTCTGGCGCTACCGATGAGGCCAACCTCTATGTGGAGCAGGGTTACAATCTGGCGGGCCATGCCAATGAGGCCATCCATCAACTGGTGGGGGAGGTGGAGCGAGTCGCCACCCTGATGCGCACCCTTTCGACCGAGAGCAGCAGCATTGGCACCATCATTGAGGTGATCAACGGCATTGCCGAGCAGACCAATTTGCTTGCCCTCAATGCGGCCATCGAGGCGGCGCGGGCGGGTGATCAGGGACGCGGTTTTGCGGTGGTGGCGGATGAGGTACGCACCTTGTCGGGCCGTACTCGCCAGTCGACGGAGGAGATCAGCGCCAGTATCAAGCGGTTGCAGCAAGCGACCCAGAATGTCGGTGCCGGCATGCAACAGAGTCAGGAGAAGGCATCCCGCGCCGGCATCGAGGCGGCAGATGTGCAGATATCGGTGGAGAAGATTAAAAATCAGGTCAGCCTGATCCGCGAGATGAACATGTATATCGCCCAGGCATCGGAAGAACAACACTCGGTGGCAGAGGCGGTCAGCCATAGCGTCAACCGGATTGCGACGCTCAACAGCGAGAGTGCAGCCAGAGTGGCAAAGGTTGCCGAGGCCAGCAGTGATCTGCGGCAGCTATCGGCCCAGCTTGACACCCTGCTCAAGCAGTTTCGGGTCTAGTCAGTTAACTTCGCCCCGTTGGATCATCCTGCGGGGCAGGCCGGTTCCCATTAATTTGAGGCGTGGCGAGATGTCGTGAGGGGCAAGGTGCCTTGTCCACCAGCGTTTTTCGTCATGCCCATGTCACTGTTTAGCTGAGATTGGCGTGATCGTGATACGCGAAACTCGCAGCATCATGCTCTGCCCGATACGCAGTCCGACAGCGCTGGACGCATATTTTCATTTTCCCCGCTCATGCCTGCTTGCATCTATTGTGCCGCTGATCCCGACCCTTTAGAATTTCGTTTAATTACAGCAAGTCCTGAGCCGCCATCTGGCTTTATCAGGTGTGGAATCCCATCTTCTTCATGATGAATGCAAATAACAGGTGGTTGGTATGACGGGGGTTGCGCCAGGCAATAACATATCAGCCTATCACTTCGGTGATTATGTCTTTGATGTCAAAAGGCGAGAGCTGATCTTCTGTGCCGACAAGGACAACTTGCAAAGCGCCCGGGTGGTGCGCTTGTCATCGGCAGAGAGCCTCATTTTCAGCTATCTGCTCGATCACCATGACGAGGTGTGCGACAAGGATCTGTTGCTCGAAATCGGCTGGTTGGGTCGCCCCATCAGCCCCAACTCACTGAACGTGGCCATCGCCAATATTCGTCGCCACTTCGCCTCATCCCCCCAGACGCTGGATATCAGAAGTACCCCGAAAAAAGGGTACTCCCTGCATCTGAACTGCAAGATGAAGAGTTATTACGGCAAGGCCCTGCCAACAGAGAGTGAGCCCTTGCCCGAGCCGATGAACGAGCCCACGCCTGCAGCGGCTGCGCAGCCACCGTCGACATCACCAAGCTCCGACCACGAGGTCATTAAAGAGCCTGCTGCTCCCCGTTCTTTTGGTGAGCGCGCCAAACTTGCCTTTCTCAGTGGTATCGGGCGGCCAATGCTGGCAAGGGGCCTGATATACGTCAATCTGCTACTGGTTGTGCTGGTGGCGTTTGTCGCCAGCTATCTCCATTTCGAGTGGCTCCATGTGCACTGCACCGACTCGCCGACCGGCGTTGTTTGCCAGATGGAGGCACGGAGCGATGTGCCACCAGTCAAACCGGCATCGTTGGTGCTGGTCTCCGGCCACCAGGTTCGCGTGCTCTCCTATAAAGAGCTCGAAAAGACGCTGTAAGGGATCTCTGATGAAACGAACGCTGAAAAATACCTTGCTGCTGTTGCCACTGCTTGTCGTGCTGCTGTTTGTGGTCGGGATGTTGATCAACAGTCTGGGCTGCCATTACGACCTGAAAATGTCGGCCAATGGAGTCAACTATCACGGGGTGTGCCGCTGGGGCAAAATCACCGTGATCGAAGAGGAGGAGGCGACCAGGGAGAAGTGGCGAGTGACCGGTTTTCAACTTACCTTCTTCAACCAGCTTGTTTACCTCATCGACAGTCGTACCCAACTGCACGAATCGGGTAACGATGACTCCTATCTCAATGAGTACAACCTGATCCAGTCGCAATATGCGCTGGTCAACTATGCCTGGGTGCCGCTGACTGAAAACAAGGTGGCGATCTTCCAGCGCGATCCGGTGCATGAGGTCGTGATTGCCCAGCGAGATGGCTGGTTCGATCTCTACCGCTGGTTCTTCCCCCCTGCACCGCTGGTGCCTGTTCAGCCGCAAAGCGCAGGTGCTGGGCGTCCCGCTAGCTTCTAAGCAACTTGCACCAGGGGCCGGTGACCTCGCAGTGGCCTGTCTCATCACTGTTTTGCCAGCCCAGCCGATGGTAGAAGGCTACTGCCGCCGTGTTGCGGGTCGCAACCTTGAGCGAGCCGTGCGGCGAATCAGCGAGGCCCCGCTCCAGCAGGGCGCGTCCTATCCCCTGACCGTGCCAGTCGTTTGACACATAGAGGTGATGGACGAAGTGAGCGGGCTGCCAGATGGCGATAAAGCCGCAGATATTGCCCCCCTGCTCGGCTACCCACACCTGTTCACCTTTGGTCTGTTCCTCGAAATCCTCGAGTTGGAAACGGGCGGGATCGACCCAGTGAAAGGTGTGGCGGCGGCTCTTTAAAAACAGCCGGGCCAGTTGGGGAATGTCGTGTTCTTCCATGAGCCGGATCATGATGTCCTCCCGGATCAAGCCAATGTTCAATGAGGCCGCAGCACAGCGGCAGGTTAATCGATGCAAATGACAAGGGTGTGATTAAGCACTGTCCATTGTATTTGCCATGGGGCTATACTGCCGGAGTCCCTTGTATGGATGGCTTGAGGATCGCTGATTTATGGACAATAAACTGATTGAAGGCAACATTTTTGTTCCGGCGCACATAGACGATGTCTGGCACGCCTGGACTACCGAAAGCGGTCTGCGCAGTTTTCTGGCTCCCGAATGTTTGATGGTGGCCGAACCGAATGGTCCTTTCGAGATCTACTTCAGGCCTGATGCCCCGCTGGGTGAACGTGGCAGCGAAGGGTGCCGGGTCATGGCCGTCATGCCCTATGACCTGCTCAGTTTCAGCTGGAATTTCCCGCCCAGCCTGCCCCATATCCGCCAGCAAAAGACCCAGGTTTGCCTGCGCTTTGTGCCGGAAGGGCAGGGCACTCGCCTCTACTTCCTCCAGAGCGGTTGGGCCAATGATCCGGATTGGGATCAGGGTTATGCCTATTTTCGGGAAGAGTGGCTGGAGACCAGCCTGCCACGGTTGCAGTACCGTTTTACCCACGGTCCCATCGACTGGAACAATCCTCCCGACAAGGCGCAGTTGAAGGCGCTGGCCCAGTAATCCCGGATATCAGACATAAAAAAAACCGGCCAAAAGGCCGGTTGAAACAGTTCAGGCTTGTCAGGTGACAAACGTATCCAGCGGATGAGAGTCGCTTTCCACTCCTTGTGAAGCACAACACTCTTGGTTACGTGCGGCTACTTTATGCCATTCACACTGAATCGAGGCTGAACCATGGATGATCCCGCCTCGCCCCCCTCTTCAATCAGATTGTGATCCCCATCGACTGGCGCAAGTAAGCGCCTGCACCGAGCAGCCCCGGTCCTTCATGGGTGATCAGGAACACTGGGATCTCCTTGAGGTAGGACTTGAAGCGCCCCTTGTCTTCAAAGGCGACCCGGAAACCGGAACCGGTAAAGAACTCCTGGAAGCGCGGCACTATGCCACCTGCGATATAGACGCCGCCAAAGGTACCCATATTGAGGGCCAGATTGCCGGCAAAGCGGCCCATCAGCACGCAGAACAGGCTCAGGGTGCGACGGCAATCGAGGCACTCCCCGGCCAGTGCGCGCTCGGTAATGTCTTTGGGGGCAAACGGCTCCGGCTCACGACCATCGGATTTCACCAGCCCGCGATAGAGATTGACCAGACCCGGGCCGGAGAGGAACCGCTCTGCCGAGACATGGCCCAATTCGCCTCGCATTACTTGCAGTACCGCATCTTCCTCTTCGCTGTTGGCAGCAAAATCCACATGACCACCTTCACCCGGCAGGCTCAGCCACTGATCGCCCGCCTTGACCAGATGGGCGACCCCAAGGCCGGTACCCGCACCATAGATGGCGATGGGCTTGCCAGCCACTGGCACCGCGCCGCCCAGCTGGATACGATCCGATTCAGCCAATACCGGCACAGCCATCGAGACCGCAGTAAAGTCGTTGATCACTTGCAGGCGTGCCAGCTCGAGATTGCTCTGCATCTCGCTGATGGAGAACTCCCAGCTGTGGTTGGTCATGGCGACCCAGTCACCGTTGATGGGGCAGGCGATGGCGATGCAGGCTTCAGCCACCTGAACCTTGTGTTCTTCCAGATAGAGGCGTACCACGGCTTCAAGGCTGGGATGGGCCAGACCTGAGTAGGTCTTTGCCTGAGAGATAGTACCGGTAGCCAGCTCACACAGGGCCAGACGCGCATTGGTGCCGCCGACATCGCCGACCAGCGCATGGGTATGCTGCATAACAACTCCTTCGTTACAGGATGGGGACGACTCTGGTGTCCCGAGATTATTGTTGGATTATGACGGCCCATTCTATCCGAGCTCAGGCTTGCTCACCCGTCGGATCGATACAAACGTGCGCCTGCTCACAGTGTTGTTGCTTTGCAACATTTGTAAGCGCTTTCATGGCTAGGTGACGTTTTGTAACGAAAAGTACGAAATAATTAGAGATGAGTCATACTTTGTATGGCAGGCGTTAGTTGCCATAACCGCTTGTCTTGTATAGTCCTTAGCTTGAATGGAAACTTGCTTAGCCGTAGATTGAGTGCAAAGACACTGAAGCTAAATTACAAAAACACCTGGTGGTGATGATGAATACCCTTGATAAAATTACGAACAACTTGGAAAGTTTCAGTAAATCAGAACGCAAGGTTGCCGAGGTGATCCTGGCGTCTCCCCAGACCGCTATCCACTCCAGCATCGCCGCTCTGGCCAAGATGGCCGACGTCAGTGAACCGACCGTCAACCGCTTTTGCCGCCGTCTCGATACCAAGGGCTTTCCTGATTTCAAACTGCACCTGGCCCAGAGCCTTGCCAATGGTACGCCTTACGTAAATCGTCACGTGGAAGCGGAAGATGGGCCGGATACCTACACCGCCAAGATCTTCGAATCCACCATGGCTTGTCTGGATGCCGCCAAAAACAGCCTGGATATCTCTGCCATCAACCGCTGCGTCGATATCCTGACCCAGTCCAAGAAGATCAGCTTCTTCGGCCTTGGCGCCTCCTCCGCCGTTGCCCGCGATGCCCAGAACAAATTCTTTCGCTTCAACATTCCGGTAGTGAGCTTTGACGATATCGTCATGATGCGCATGAGCTGCATCAACAGCAGCGAAGGGGATGTGGTGGTGCTTATCTCCCACACCGGCCGCACCAAGGCGCTGGTCGAGATCGCCGCGCTGGCCCGCGAAAACGACGCCACCGTGATCGGTATGACCGCCAAGGACTCCCCGCTGGCCCGCGAGTGCAATCTGGTGCTCTCCATGGATGTGCCGGAAGATACCGATGTCTATATGCCGATGGCATCCCGCATCGCCCAGCTGGCGCTGGTGGATGTGCTGGCGACCGGTTTTACCCTGCGCCGAGGGATGAAATTTCGCGAAAATCTGAAGAAAGTAAAAGAGGGATTGCGCGAATCCCGTTTCGAAACCCCGCACTCTTCCTGAATCGTCGGGGGCTCCGGCCCCCGACTGTCTATGCCACCCGCCTTGGTGTAGTATTGTAATTTAATAACAAAAACCACCCAGATGGTTTGCAAACGGGTGCATCGAGCCATGGGCTTGATGGGGCAGAATCTCAAGTCATATCAACTTCATATTGGAGTCTTTCATGCCTAGACGTACAAAGATTGTAACCACACTCGGTCCGGCTACCGACCGCGAAGGGATCCTCGAAGGGATCATCCGCGCCGGGGCCGACATGGTGCGGATGAACTTCTCTCACGGCACTGCTGAAGACCATATCCTGCGCGCCAATCAGGTGCGTGACATTGCTGCCAAGCTCGGTCGTCACGTCGCCATCATGGGTGATCTGCAAGGCCCGAAAATCCGTGTTTCCACTTTCAAGGATGGCAAAATCTATCTGGCCATCGGTGACAAGTTCATTCTCGACGCGGCACTCGGCAAGGGTGAGGGTTGCCAGGAGCAGGTTGGCATCGATTACAAGAGCCTGCCAGACGATGTGGTTCAGGGCGACATTCTGCTGCTGGATGATGGCCGTGTGCAGCTGAAGGTCGAGCAGGTTGAAGGCACCCGCATTCACACCACGGTGACCGTGGCCGGGCCGCTCTCCAACAACAAGGGCATCAACAAGAAAGGGGGCGGTCTCTCCGCTCCGGCCCTGACCGAGAAGGACAAAGAAGACATCAAGACCGCTGCCCGCATGAATGTGGACTATCTGGCTGTCTCCTTCCCGCGCTGTGGCGATGATCTGCGCTATGCCCGCGAGCTGGCCCGCGAAGCCGGTTCCAATGCCAAGATCGTGGCCAAGGTTGAGCGCGCCGAAACCGTCGCCACCGATGAGGCGATGGAAGACATCATCCTCGGTTCCGATGCTGTGATGGTCGCCCGTGGCGATCTGGGTGTCGAGATCGGTGACCCCGAGCTGGTTGGCGTACAGAAGAAGCTGATCCGCCACTCCCGTCGTTTGAACCGTGTGGTGATCACCGCTACCCAGATGATGGAGTCGATGATCAATGCGCCGCTGCCGACTCGTGCAGAAGTTATGGACGTGGCCAACGCCGTGCTGGATGGTACCGATGCGGTGATGCTCTCTGCCGAGACTGCTGCCGGTCAGTTCCCCATCGAGACCGTGACCTCCATGGCGAGCGTCTGTGTCGGTGCCGAGAAGCACCCGAGCCTGAACGTCTCCAACCACCGCATGAGCTACACCTTCACCTCGGTAGAAGAGGCGGTGGCCATGTCCACCATGTATGCGGCCAACCACCTGGAAGGGGTCAAGGCGATCGTGGCGTTGACCGAGTCCGGCACCACTCCGCTGCTGATGTCCCGAATCAGCTCCGGTCTGCCGATCTTCGCCATGTCTCCCCACAACAAGACCCTGGCCTGGACCAACCTCTACCGTGGCGTCACTCCGGTGATGTTTGACGGTGACGAGACCAAACCGGTCTACGAAGTGTGCCGCGACGCGCTGGCCGTGCTCAAGGAGAAGGGGCTGCTGCAGAGCGGCGACATGGTGCTGCTGACTCACGGTGACAAGATGGAAACTGTGGGTAGTACCAACACCTGCAAGGTGATGATGGTCGAATAAGCCCGTCCGGTTTTACTGTGCTTAACAAGGCTGCTCCTCTTTGATGAGCAGCCTTTTTGTTAACCGCAGTCGGGCTGTGGCGGGATAAACAGGACTCAATGATTGCTTAACCGGATTCCCCTTCCGATAATGCGGGAGTGATTTTCAGCGGGTAGCCTGTTGTAGGTGATCCCCCTAGGTAACCCAGACACTCGACAATACGGGAGTGAAAAAATGAACAAGCGTAACTGGTTGCTGGCCCTGTCACTGAGTCTGGCCTTCTCACCTTGTTATGCCGACTGGGCCAAGCTCAAGGCCGCAGCGTCCGATCTGGGAGCGGCAGTGAGCGAGACCAGCAAGGAGGTGTGGCAGGATGTCAGCGATTTTTCCAAAAAGAGCTGGGCTTCCATCTCGGCCTGGGGGGAGGATGCCTTCAATACCGCCGGGGTCTGGACCGACAAGAGCATCGCGACCGGCAAGGAGTGGCTGAAGGCAGCCGACAAGGAGCTCAACGAGATGCTCAACCCCAAGACGGCGAAAGAGGCGAGGATCGCGCTCAATACCATGGCCGACACTGCGCTGATCCGGTTGTTCAACGAGCAGCCATCAGCCAAGTTGTTGTTTGACAAGGCTTATGGCTATGCAGTGTTCGATTCGCGCAAGTTCTCCCTGATGCTGCATACCAATCAGGGGGCCGGGGTGGCAGTCAATCGCAAAACCGGCAAGCACACCTATATGAAGATGTTTGGTGCGGGTCTGGCGGCCGGGATTGGCGGCAAGTTCTATCAGCAGGTGATCCTGTTTGAAGACAAGGCCAGATTTGATGCCTTCGTGACCCAGGGTTGGGAGGCCACTTCCGAAGTGGGCGTGGTGGCCGGCAAGGAGAGCGCCGAACTGACAGCCAAATACAATGGCGGCATGGCCATCTACCAGATTGGTGAGAAGGGCCTGCTGCTCGATGCCAATATCTCCGGCTCCAAATACTGGATTGACAAGGACTTGACTGAAACGAGCCGCTAATCCTGTCGTTATCGGTTGCTCACTGCACGCCATGCGCTTGTCGTGATCTTGCCAACAGGCCCGCAGTGCGGGCCTGTTTGTTCTCTCGGTGTCAGTGGGCCGAATAGACCTGCTTGCCCTTGAACATGGTCCAGAGCACCTTGGTCTCCTTGAGCTCTTCGCTTGCTACTTGCTCCAGATTGCGATCCAGCAAGATCAGGTCAGCACTCTTGCCCGCGCTGATGGAGCCAATCTCTTTCTCCCGCCCAATTACCTTGGCGGCGTTGAGGGTATAGGCCTGCAAGATGGCCTGACGGCTGATCTGCTCGCTGGCGGGGGGCAGCAAGCCAAGCTCCCCTTGACGAGTGATCGCGGTATACATGGCGAGGAAAGGGTTGGGGCTGGAGACCGGCCAGTCACTGGCACCGGCGATAATGGCGCCGCTTTGCAGCAAGCTGCCTGCCGGATAGAGGCGGGCTAGCAGTGTCGGGGGCACGTTTCCTTCAAGCAGCAGGGTGGTCGCCACGTTTTTCCCGGCCCACAAGAGTTGCATCGATGCGGCCACATTGAGCGGTTTGAAACGGGCAATGCTGGCCGGGCTCACCACCTCCAGATGGGTGATGCTGTGCAGCAGGCGGTGATCCTGATTGTGGGCCCGGGCATAGGCGATGGCATCGAGGGATTCACGGACGGCCCGATCGCCGATGGCATGAAAGTGAGCGATAAGGTGATGGGCATCCGCGGTGCGGATCAGCTCGTTGAAACGCTGCTTGTCCAGATCGTCCTTGCCGCTGTAACCGGGACGGTTGAGGTAGGGCTCGCTCAACTTGGCGGTCTGGGATGGATACTCGATGACACCATCTTGCAGGATCTTGATCCCCACCAGTTTCACGTCCGGGGCATCTTGAAACTGCTGTTGCAGCGCCAATACGTCATCAATGATGGCGGGTGATGCATGTATCCCCACCAGTGCCAGTGCGGATACATGTCCGGTCAGTTTGCCTTCCCGGGAGAGCATGCTGTACGCAGGCAGCAGGCCGGTATCGCGGCGATCCGGCTCGGCGTTGAAGATGGGCGCGAGGGGGCGAATGTTGCTGATAGGGTCCATCCAGGCGGTAATGCCCACCTGATTGAGTTGTTTGGCGGCAGTCATGATGGCACTGGCAATCGTCTCGTCGCTGACGGGGGGCAGCGCCTTGAGGATGGCATCCCAGCCGCCTTCCGAGGCAAAGCCATTGAGCTTGCCGGATGGGGTGAGGCCAAAATTGCCTTTCAGCGGAGCATAACGACCGGCAAGGGTGTCGGCATCAATGCCAGCCTTGCGCAGCATGGCCTGATTGGCCCAACCGGTGTGGGCATCCGAACCGGCCAGTACTACGGGTATTTGCTGGTATTGCGGGCCATTGAACACCTGATCGAGCAGGGGAAGCTGATGCCAGTAGTCGAGGGAGACATTGCTGTATAGCTCTGCATCGCCCAGTGTCAGGCGGGGATCATCCTTGCTGCGGGTCAGAAATTGCTGCACCTGCTCAACCTCACTCATGGCATCGGGAAAGTTAACCGTCATCCCCTGAAAACCGGCAAATGCCGCATGAACATGACTGTCGATGAGCCCTGGCATCAGGTACTTTCCTTTCAGATCAAGACGCTTGGCATGGCTGCCGAGGCGGGCACTGACCTCCTGATAGCTGCCGACTGCCACTATCTTTTTACCTTCAATGCCGACCGCTTCCGGGTGAGGGTTCGCCGGATCACCACTGTAGATGGTGCCGCCAAAGATCAGCGTCTGGCTCTGTGACTGGGCATTGGCGGCAGCGGGCAGCGTCACCAGCAAGCTGGCGAGAAACAGCGTTTTGATATTCATGGGCATGACTCCGTCGCTTCGGTGCCCGAAGGCACCGAAGTGGGTAAATGGAAATGAGGTATCGGCTTATCGGTTGATCAGCGGGATACAGATATCAAACACGTAATGCTCCCGGTCGGGGTCCGTGCCTGCGTGGTATTGCTCGTAACACGGGCGATCGTCGCAGTTCAGCCCTTGGCCCACTACCCAGCGAAACGCCGTTTCCCAGCAAGCGACCAGTTGATCGCCGCGAGCGATAAACTGACAAACCGCATAGGGGCCCGCGGCGATGGTCTGGGTGGTTAACTGGCGCCCTGCGGGGATCTCTGGCCCCAGCTCGATGCAGACGTCAGTACGGCAACGGGTCTCATCGGTGATATCGGGGATATCCCAATAGAGACTCAGGGTACCCGCCGGTGTCATCGCCTCGTCTGAGGCGAACAGCACGAGCAAATCCCGATGAGCTTGCTCGCAGGTCTCTTTGCCATAGGGGCCCAGGCGGCGCATGTACGCCACGCGCCGGGCGGGCATCTGCCTGACGCTAGCCCCCTGCAACAGACCCGGGTGTTCGGTGACCGGGTGCATGACCAGGCCATCATAGGTGTCAAAGGGAAGGGGATCGTTTCCAATCTTGCTTTTCCAGTTTCCCCCCTGCTGCTGGCGGTATTCCGAGGGGCTCATGGCGAAGTGCAGGCGAAAGGCCTTGGCGAAATTCTGCGAGCTGGAGAACCCGGCGGCCAGTGCGAGGGTGGTGATGTCACTCTGGGGGGAGGCGAGCAAGCGACGGGCAGCGCGCTCCATACGCAGGCGCCGGGTAAATCCGGCAATGGTCTCGCCGACCATCGTCTTGAAAATACGGTGGAAGTGGAAGGTGGAGATGGCTGCCGCCGCTGCGACCTCATCCAGGCCCGGATTGTCATCCAGATGGTGGCTGATGTAGTCCATCGCCTTGAACACGGGTTTGCGATAATCCAGAGCGGACTCCTTGCCAGCCAGCAAAAGTGGGCGTCAGAGTCGGATTTAATCAGAGCCACCTGCCGTTGTCGAACCCGTCCGGCCTGGTCTGGCCACTCATCCGTGTCGTGCTTTAACGCATTGGCACTCTAATTGCTTGTTGCATGCCAGCGTCAATGATTTGTCTGGGGATGGAAAATGGAAATTAGTGCAAGCAGCCTGATGCAAGAGATGCAGGCGCTCAAGATCGAAGCAGGCGCAACGCCGCTGGCACAACCCGGTCGTCAGGTAACCTCCGACTTTGGTCAGCTGCTGCAACAGGCGCTTGGCAACGTCAACGAGCTGCAAGGGGCCGCCAATGATCTGCGTACCCGTTTCGATATGGGTGACAAGTCGGTGGATCTGGCCGAGGTGATGATCGCGGGCCAAAAATCCTCCATCGCCTTTGAAGCCACGGTACAGGTGCGCAACAAGATGGTCGATGCCTACAAGACCATCATGAACATGCCGGTATAAGCGACGCCAATAAACCATGACGACTGAACATCATGAACATGTCAGCAATAAGGACATAAATCGTGGCTACTGACCAAAACGGCGATCTGCTGATAAACGATGAGGGCACCGCCGCCCTCGATGAAAATGAGCAGAAGAGTTCGGCGCTGGGCTTCCTGTCCAACACCGATGTGCTGCGGCAAATCACCCTGATCCTGGGGCTTGCCATCTGTCTGGCCATTGCGGTGTTTATCCTGCTGTGGGGCAAGGAGCCGGACATGCGTCCCCTCGGCACCTACACCACTCAGGAGCTGGTGAAGACTCTCGATTTCCTCGATCAGCAGAAGATCCCCTACGAGGTGGATGGCAAGAGCGTGCTGGTCAACGCCGAAAGCTACCCCACTATCCAACTGGCCCTGACCCGTGCCGGTCTTGCCAATGCCACCGATAGCAACATCGGTGGTGAAGATATCCTGCTGAAAGATTCCAGTTTCGGCGTCAGCCAGCGGATGGAGAGTGAACGTCTGAAGCTGAGCCGCGAGCGCCAGCTGGCGAGCGCCATCGAGCAGTTTCAGAATGTGGCCAAGGCCCAGGTGCTGCTGGCTATCCCGAAAGACAACGTGTTTGCCCGCAACGAACGCAAACCCAGTGCCACCGTGGTGCTCAACCTGAAAGGGGCGGCGCTGGGGCAGGGGGAGGTGGACTCCATCGTCGATATGGTTGCCTCTGCCGTGCACGGTCTCGAGCCGACCCGCGTCACCGTCACCGACCAGAATGGCCGCCTGCTCAACTCCGGCTCGCAAGACCCAATCTCGGCCCAGACTCGCAAAGAGTTTGCCATGCAGCAAAAGCAGGAGCTGGAGTACAAACAAAAAATTGACGCCATCCTGATCCCGGTGCTGGGGGCCGACAACTATACGGCGGAAGTGGATCTCTCCCTCGACTTCTCCCAGCAGGAGCAGACCCGCAAGACTTACAACCCTGACTTGCCTGCAGTGCGCTCCGAGATGACCATGGAAGAGAACAGCGCCAGCGGTAGCAACGGTGGTGTGCCTGGTGCACTCTCCAACCAGCCCCCTGCCGCCTCCAATATTCCCGAGGAGGCGACCGGTGGTGATGGTGCCAGCGCTGCCGCTTCGGGCCGTTCCCGCAAAGAGGCAACCCGCAACTTCGAGCTGGATACCACCGTCAGCCATACCCGTCGCCAGATGGGTGGCATTCGCCGCATGACTGTTTCGGTTGCCGTGGATTACAAAGCGGTGCCCGGTGCCGACGGGGCCGTGACCCGTGAGGCGCGCACCCAGGCAGAACTCGATACATTGCGCCGTTTGCTGAGCGGTGGCCTTGGCTTTGATGTGACCCGCGGTGATACCCTTGAGGTGGTCGCAATTCCGTTCAATCGCCCAGAGCTGGATACCGTGGCCGAAGTGCCGCTCTACGATCAGCCCTGGTTCTGGCGTGCGGTGCGGATTGCCGCCTCGGTACTGGTGATCATCGTCTTGATCGTCACCGTGGTTCGCCCCATGCTCAAGCGACTGCTCTACCCGGATGCCAAACCGGAAGGGGAAGTGGATTTCGACAACCACACCGTACTGGGTGGCGACGACGAGTTGAGTCTGCTGTCAGCACAAGTCGAGAACGATCAGGTATTTGGTGTACGCGATGGCCAGCTGAAACTGCCGGATCTGCACCGTGACGAAGACTTGCTCAAGGCGGTACGTGCGCTGGTGGCGAACGAGCCGGATCTGGCCGCTCAGGTCATTAAAGAATGGGTAACGAACAAAGATGCCTGAAGAAAAGAAGAGTCAAGTCACCGGCAATGACATCACTGACAGTCAGCGCCAGATCCTCGACCAGATGTCGGGGATGGAGATGGCTGCGGTGCTGATGTTGAGCCTCAATGAAGAGGATGCCGCCCAGATCTTCCGTCATCTCGAGCCCAAGCAGGTGCAGCGGCTCGGTATGTCGATGGCCTCCATGTCCGACTTCAGTCACGATCGGGTGGCGGCGGTGCACCGTCAATTCATCGACGATATCCAGAAGTACACCAACATCGGTATCGGCAGCGAAGACTTCGTGCGCAAGGCGTTGGTGGCGGCCCTTGGCGAGGACAAGGCGAGCAATCTGGTGGATCAGATCATTCTCGGTTCCGGCGCCCGCGGCCTCGATTCGCTCAAGTGGATGGATGCACGTCAGGTGGCCAGCATCATCCAGAACGAACACCCGCAGATCCAGACTATCGTGCTCTCCTATCTGGAGCCGGAGCAATCCGCCGAGATCCTGAGCCAGTTCCCCGAGCAGGTGCGCCTCGATCTGGTGATGCGTATCGCCAACCTGGAAGAGGTACAACCGGCGGCGCTGCAAGAGCTGAACGACATCATGGAGAAACAGTTCGCCGGTGCGGCGGGTGCCCAGGCAGCCAAGATGGGCGGCCTGAAGGCTGCGGCCAACATCATGAACTACCTGGATACCAATATCGAAGGCCAGCTGATGGACTCTATCCGCGAGTCGGATGAAGAGATGAGCCAGCAGATCCAGGATTTGATGTTCGTGTTCGAAAACCTCATCGATGTGGACGATCGCGGCATCCAGACCATGCTGCGGGAAGTGCCGGGGGATCTGCTGCAACGCGCCCTCAAGGGCTCCGACGATCAGATGCGCGAGAAGATCTTCAAGAACATGTCTAAACGGGCGGCCGAAATGCTGGCGGACGATCTGGAGGCCATGGGGCCGATCCGGGTCTCCGAAGTGGAAGCGGCCCAGAAAGAGATCCTCTCCATCGCCCGTCGTCTGGCGGATGCCGGCGAGATCATGCTGGGCGCCGGTGGCGGCGAGGAGTTCCTCTAAGCCATGGCCCATAAACAGAACCGCGATGCCAAGCCCGCATCAGGCAGTGGTGAGGAGCCGCGCAAAGCATGAACAACAAACTGCGTGGTTATGTGCGCCCCGAGGGTGATGATGCCCGGGTTGAGACTTGGGGCTGGCCCGAGATGGAGGTCGAGGTAGAGGCGGGAGCGCCTACCAATGCTCTTGGCCTGGCCCCTGACTGGTATCAGCAGGAAGAGGAGGTGGTGGAGCCGGAGCCCGAACAGGAGCCGACCCCCAGCATCACCGCCGAAGAGCTTGAAGCGATCCGTCAGGCCGCCTGGGAAGAGGGGATGGCCGAGGGGCGCGAGTCCGGTTATGCCAAGGGGATGGAAGAGGGCAAGCTGGAAGGATTGCAACAGGGCCACTCTGCCGGTCTCGAACAGGGGCGCGAGGAGGGGCTGGCCATGGGCCGCGAGCTGGTGGAGCAGGAGATCGCCCACTGGCAGGGGCTCGCCGCGCGCCTTGCCAATCCGCTTAACGAGTTGGATCAGGCGGTGGAGCAGCAGTTGGTCTCGCTGGTGATGCAACTGGCCCGCGCGCTTATTCGTCACGAAGCGGAGACCTCCCCCCGCATTCTGCTGGAGGCGCTTAAAGAGGGGCTGGCCTTGCTGCCTGCCGCCGAACAGGGGGTGACTCTGATGTTGCATCCCGACGATATAGCGCGAATCGAGCAGGCATTTGGCGCCGAAGAGTGCGCCAAGCGCCACTGGCGATTGCAGAGCGATCCCACCCTCTCCCCCGGCGATCTGCAACTGGCTACCGAGCTCTCCAGCATCGATCTGACCCTCTCCGGGCGCATCGATCAGTTGCTGCGTAACTTCTTGCGGGACAATGCGTCGCAGAAACCGGCCTCGCAGGATCCACGCCCATAACCGATGCCGGACGTTGCTGTCCGGCTGCACTTTTTAGCTCTCAGGAGGCCAGATGAGCGGCTCGCTACTGAACCGGTTGCAAGGGTACAAGGTACGCGACAGCGCCCCCAAACCGCCGGTCGCCGGTAAATTGACCCGGGTGGTGGGGCTGACCCTCGAAGCCATCGGCTGTCGCGCAGCCATCGGTGCCCTCTGCCGCATCGATACCCTTGATGGCACGCTGGAGGCTGAAGTGGTCGGTTTTTCTGGCGATCGCCTCTATCTGATGCCGAGCGAGCAGCTCAAGGGGGTGATCCCCGGTGCCCGGGTGGTGCCCATCACCGAAGAGCACGGCATTCCGGTTGGCATGAACCTGCTTGGTCGAGTCATCGACGGCATTGGTCAGCCACTCGATGGCCTCGGCCCCATTCTCTCCTCCCAGACCGTGCAGTTTGCCCAGCACCGCATCAACCCGCTCTCTCGCCGCCCGATCCATCAGCCGATGGACGTGGGGGTGCGCGCCATCAACGCCGTGCTGACGGTTGGTCAGGGCCAGCGGATGGGGCTGTTTGCTGGTTCCGGTGTCGGTAAATCGGTGCTGCTGGGCATGATGACCCGTGGCTCGGTGGCGGATGTGGTGGTGGTCGGCCTCATCGGTGAACGGGGCCGGGAAGTGAAAGAGTTTATCGAAGACATTCTGGGAGAGGAGGGCCGTGCCCGCTCCGTGGTGGTAGCGGCTCCCGCTGACGCCTCGCCGCTGATGCGGCTCAAGGGGTGTGAAACGGCGCTGGCCATTGCAGAATATTTCCGCGATCAGGGGCTTAATGTGCTGCTCTTGATGGACTCCCTCACCCGTTATGCCCAGGCCCAGCGTGAAATCGCGCTGGCGGTGGGCGAGCCGCCAGCGACCAAGGGTTATCCACCGTCTGTATTTGCCAAATTACCGGCGCTGGTGGAGCGGGCGGGCAACGGCAGTGACGGCCAGGGCTCCATCACGGCATTCTTCACCGTACTGACCGAGGGGGATGACCTGCAAGATCCCATTGCCGATGCGGCGCGGGCGATCCTCGATGGCCACATAGTGTTGTCGCGCGAGCTGGCCGATGCGGGCCACTATCCGGCTATCGACATCGAGAAGTCCATCAGCCGGGTTATGCCTATGGTGACCTCGCCGGAACATATGGATCTGGCGCGCACCCTCAAGCAGTTCTACTCCCTCTATCAGCAGAACCGGGATCTCATCACCATCGGTGCCTACAGTCAGGGTTCCGATCCTCGTATTGACCGCGCCATCATTCAAAAACCCTATCTGGATCAGTTCTTGCAGCAGGGGATGCGCGAGGTCATTCACTACGATGATGGCCTGCAAGCCTTGCAGATGGTGGCGATGCCATTGATGCGCTGATGATGATCGGTAACAGAGAGGTCGACGATGAGTAAAGGGTTGGTATTGTTGGCCGATCGGCTGGTGGAGGCGGAGCAGCAGTGTGCGCTGGCGCTGGTGAAGGCGCAGCAGGATCTCAAGCTGTTCATGGATCAGCAAAATGCCCTCAATCAGTACCGCCAGATCTATCACCAGCAGTGGACCGATCGCGGCCTGCAGGGGATTTCGCCTCAACAAAATACCCAGTATCACGCCTTTATCAACAAGCTCGAACAGGCTGCGACCCAGCAGTACGAAGGGGTGTTGCAGGTGCGTCAGGCGCTGGAACAGCGCCGTGAAGAGTGGCTGGCGGCCCAGCAGCGGCGCAAGGCGGTGGAGCTGTTGCTGGAGAAGCAGGCGAGCCGCGAGCAGCAGAAAGCCCAGCGTCAGGAGCAGAAGATGCTAGATGAGTACGCCATGTTGCGACGTTTTCATCAATCTGGCCTGTAACTTGCTTTGATATGGACATTGTCGGCGGCCATCTCTTTGGGGGCCACCAGAATTCAGGGATCCCATCATGATGCAGACACTGTTGACACAAACGCCTTCGGCTCCGGCGAACGGGTTGGACAAAGCGCCTCTGAGCGGTTCCGTCGAGAGCAAAAGTATCGATGGGGGAACCGGCAGCGACAGCAAGGGGGATTTCGCCATCCTGATTGCCAAGGTCCGGAACAGCGAGCAGGGCGCCGCCGAGGCCACTCAGGGCGGTAACCATGTCCGATCAGCCAAATCTTTGGCGACCGAGAGCGCCTCTCCCAAAGAGGAGATCGGCAAGGAGGAGGATCCTGACGCCGATAACAAGGTGGAGGAGGTCCCTGCCACCGACTTTCTGCTCCGTCTGCAAGACTCCCTCAAGCTCGATACCTCGTTAGTGACTCCCCATCTGGCGGTGGCGGCCCAACAGAGCGCCACTGCGGTAGACGGCAATCCGTTGCCGCAAGAGGGTGAGCAGGAGGGGATTGCACTTGATGAAGGCGAGCAGACTCCTGCCGCTGCCAGAATTGCCAGCCAGCTTGCCGGTCAGACCGGGGCGCAGTCGCCGCTGGAGACGACCGCCAACTCGACTCCAGAAACCACCGTATCCTCCTCAGCGGCGCGAGTGGTGGCTAAGGGCGATGCCTCTGCTGCCGTTCTCTCCTCTGAAGGTGAAGATGCCGCTACTACTGCGGATGGGCAGGCCGGGAAGAAAGCCTTTGCCAAGGGCGAGACCCTCGGGGCAGATGGCAAGCACACCAAGCCCCTCACGGGGGCAGAGCGAATGGCCCAGCTGGCCAAGATGTTGCCGGTCGATGAGTCGGCAAGCACCGCCAAATCCGCGGAGTCACTCGCTGCAAAAGAGGCTGGCGACAGCAAATCCGATCTCGCCGCCAGCAATGCTTTGACTAACAAGGGGCAGGCGACGCAAGCCGCGACTCAGGGGGCTGCGCTCAAGGCCTTCAGCGAGGGGCTCAAGCAGCCTGAGGCGGGCGCTGCAACCACTTCAGCAACTGCGGATGGAAGTGGGGTAGCTGGCAAGGGGGCAGAAAAGAGTGCTGCCGAGGGAAGCCAGCAGCCAGCCACTGCCGCTAATCAAGGTTCGGCGCCCGTGACGACGGCGCAAAGTGCCGCAGAAAGTGCCGCAGCCCAGAGCAGCGTAACGACAAATGCGACGACTCCAACCGATAGTGCTGCCGCCCCCGTGATGGTGGCGCCGCAGCAGGTGTTGGCACAGGCTGAATCTCAAGGGCCGCAAGCGCCGCTGTCGACTATTTCAGCCGGCATCAAGCAGATGGAAGTGACCGGCACCGACGAGGTGCGCAAAGCGGCTTCGCTTGAGGTAAAACCGAAGGCCGGTGAGGCGGAGAAGAGCCTGGTTGCGACGACATCTAGCAGTGAGAGCAGCCCGAGCCAGACCGTTCAGCATGGCCAGAACAGCCAGACTCAGCCACAGGTAGCCGATAGCCGGGCGCCCGCCGCTGAGACGACGCTGCGCCGTGAGCCGCAGAATTTACCCCATTTGAAACTAGCCAGTCAGGAAGCACCTGCCGAATTGCACCAGAAGGTCAATGTGATGCTGGCCGAAAAACTGCAACAGGCGGAAATTCAGCTCGACCCCCTCGGCCTTGGCAAGATGAAGATCCAGATCCAGATGGGAGCTGACAGCCAGGCCAACGTCCATTTTGTGGTACAACATGGACAGACCCGCGAGATGCTGGAGCAGGCGATGCCCCGGCTGCGTGACATGCTGGCAGGGCAGGGGATCCAGCTTGGTCAGACGCAGGTGCAGCAGCAGTCGCAACAACAGCAGCAACAGGGCCAGCCCACCTTTAACGGGCAGGGGCAGCAAGGTCAGAGTAGCGGTCAGCCGCGGTCCGGTAACGGGCTGGTTGAAGGGGAACTCACCACTTCCAACCCCAGTTTGCTGGTGGAATCGACAAACGGTTCCGGAATTGATTTCTATGCTTGATGCAATCCCGAGTAAGTTTATGATATCGAACAAGTTTGAGACTAGGGTGGACAAGGGATGGCTGACGATAACGAGTTGACGCTAAAAGACCCGGCTGCGGGCAAGAAAAAGAAGCTGATCATTATCATTGCCCTAGCGGTAATTTTGCTGGGCGGTGGTGGTGTTGGCGCCTTCCTGATGCTCTCCGGCTCCGATAAACCGCCCGCTGAAGCGGCGGAAGGTGCCGAGGCCGCACCCAAGGAGGAAGCGCCTAAACCTTCCCTCTATGTCGGTATGCCGCGTCCCTTTGTCTTCAACGTCGCAGGTGCCCAGCGAGATCGACTGGTTCAGATCAAGATCCAGCTGATGGTGCGCGGTACCGCCGACGAGACGCTGGCCAAACAGAATATTCCCCTGATTGAAGGCACCCTGTTGCGGGTATTCAGTGCAGCCAGTGCCGAACAGCTGATGACCTTCGAAGGCAAGGAGAAGCTGCGCAAGGATTCACTGGAAGAGTGCCGTCGGGTGCTCAAGGACCTGGTCTCTTCCCCCGTTATCGAACAAGTGCTGTTTACCGGCTTTGTAATGCAGTAGGTGAAGCGTGAGCGATCTGTTAAGTCAGGACGAAATTGATGCCCTCTTGCACGGTGTCGATGATGTCGAAGAGGAAGAGATAGGCGGCGCTGGAGACCCCGGCGTAGCCCAGTTTGACTTCTCCTCCCAGGACCGCATCGTCCGTGGTCGCATGCCGACGCTGGAGCTGGTGAATGAACGTTTCGCCCGCCATATGCGGATCAGCCTGTTCAACATGATGCGTCGTACCGCCGAGGTCTCCATCAACGGCGTGCAGATGCTCAAGTTTGGCGAGTATGTTCATACCCTGTTTGTGCCGACCAGTCTCAACATGGTGCGCTTCCGCCCGCTCAAGGGGACGGCACTCATCACCATGGAGGCTCGACTGGTCTTCATCCTGGTAGAGAACTTCTTCGGTGGTGATGGCCGTTATCACGCCAAGATTGAAGGGCGCGAGTTTACGCCGACCGAGCGGCGCATTATCCAGATGCTGCTCAAACTGGTGTTTGAGGATTACAAGGATGCCTGGGCGCCGGTGATGGACGTGGGGTTCGAGTATCTCGACTCCGAAGTGAACCCGGCAATGGCCAACATCGTCAGCCCGACCGAGGTGATCGTGGTCAGCTCGTTCCACATCGAGCTCGATGGTGGCGGCGGCGACTTCCACGTGGCGATGCCTTATTCCATGCTGGAACCGATCCGCGAGCTGCTGGATGCCGGTGTGCAGAGTGACAAGGGGGATACCGACGTACGTTGGAGCAAGGCGCTGCGTGACGAGATCATGGACGTCAAGGTGGAGCTGCGGGCCAAGCTGCTGGAGACCGAACTCACCCTGCGTGAACTGATGGAGCTGCGACCCGGCGATATCATTCCGGTCGATATGCCGGAAAATTTGCTGGTTTTTGTGGAGGACTTGCCCACTTTCCACGCCAAGATGGGCCGCACCAAGGATAATGTGGCGCTCAAGATCACCGACAAGCTCAAACGTCCGGAAGGGGTCAAGACGGAGATGCATCTGGTGACCCGGGGCGGGGTACGAATTGATGGCGAGGCCGAGCTGGAAGAGCTCGAGCGCAGTATCGAAGATCAACAGCGATAATTGACGGTTTATTACGGTAAACGGTCACGAAGTAGCATAAGGAAACAAGATGAGCGGAACTGAGGAAGAGGATCTGATGGCTGATGCCTGGGCTGCGGCTCTGGAGGAGCAGGTGACGGCGGAAGCCAAGCCAGCCCCGCTGGAAGAGTTGAAAGATGATGCCCCTATCAGTGCCGAGGAGCGCCGCAAGCTCGACACCATTCTCGATATTCCGGTCACTATCGCCATGGAGGTGGGCCGCAGCCAGATCAGCATCCGCAACCTGTTGCAGCTGAACCAGGGCTCGGTGGTGGAGCTGGATCGTGTTGCAGGCGAGCCGCTGGATGTATTGGTCAACGGTACCCTGATCGCTCACGGCGAGGTGGTGGTGGTGAACGACAAGTTCGGTATCCGCCTGACTGACGTCATCAGCCAGATTGAACGGATCAAGAAGCTCAAATGATGCGCCTCCTGTTGTTATTGCTGCCTGTTCCGGTCTTTGCCGAGACAGCGGCATCTGCCAACGTGCCTAGTCTGAGCTCCTGGTTGCTCTCCAGTCTTATGGTGATTGGTCTCATTCTGGTGCTGGGCTTTCTGCTCAAGAAGAGCAAGCTGGCAACCGCCATGGGGGGCGGCCAGATGCGGGTCATCGCCTCGTTGCCGGTGGGTTACAAAGAGAAGCTGCTGGTGGTCAAGGTGGGCGAACAGCAACTGCTGGTCGGCGTAACACCGCAGCAGGTCAACTTTCTCTACCGGCTGGAGGAGCCGCTGGACGAAAACCAGCCGCAGGCGTTTTCCCAGCAGCTTGGCAAATTGATGGGCAAGCATGAAAAAAGCTAACGGCTTATGGCTGAAAACGGGGCTGCTGGTCAGCCTGCTGATACCACTGTTTTGCTCCTGGCCTGCGCTTGCACAGGACGCCATGTCGGCGGTGACCGTCAAGACCATGGGGGATGGCTCTCAGGAGTACAGCCTGACCCTGCAAGTACTGGCGCTGATGACCGCGCTCTCCTTCTTGCCGGCCATGGTGATCATGATGACCTCGTTTACCCGCATCATTGTGGTGTTGGGTATCTTGCGCCAGGCGATCGGTCTGCAACAGAGTCCCTCCAACCAGGTGTTGATCGGCATCGCCCTGTTCATGTCATTCTTCATCATGTCGCCGGTGCTGGATCGCATCAATGATGAGGCGTTGCAGCCCTATCTGGCCGAGACCATTCAGGCAAAGGAGGCGCTGGAGCGGGCCGAGTTGCCCATCCATCAGTTCATGCTGGCCCAGACCCGGATCAAGGATCTCAACACCTTTATGGAGATCGCCAACGTGCAGGTGGAGAAACCTGCCGATGTGCCGCTACGAGTGCTGATTCCTGCGTTTGTCACCAGCGAGCTGAAAACCGCCTTCCAGATTGGTTTTATGCTGTTCTTGCCGTTCCTGGTCATCGATCTGGTGGTCGCCAGTATTCTGATGGCGATGGGGATGATGATGCTCTCGCCGATGATCGTCTCGCTGCCCTTCAAGCTGATGCTGTTTGTGATGGTGGATGGCTGGAACCTCATTCTGGGGTCACTGGCCAACAGTTTCGGACTGGGTGCCGGTTAGCCGGTCGAGCGCAAGGAGCCCGAACATGAGTCCTGAAACCTTTGTCGACGTCTTTCGCGAGGCGCTCTGGCTGGTCAATATCATGGTCAGCGCCGTGATCCTGCCCAGTCTCGCTATCGGGCTGGTGGTAGCCATTTTTCAGGCGGCCACCTCCATCAACGAACAGACCCTGAGCTTTCTGCCTCGTCTTATCGTGACCCTGCTAGCCCTGGGAATTGGTGCTCACTGGGGAATGCAGAGTCTAATGGACTTCTTCATACTGATGGTCAACCAAATCCCCGAGGTGGTGGGATGACCTACACAACCGCTCTGATCATGGAGTGGTTGTCTTCCATCCTCTGGCCGCTGGCGCGGGTGAGCAGCCTGCTGATGGTGATGGCGGTATTCGGCAGCCGCCTCGCTCCTGCGCGGGTACGGATGGGGCTGGCTTTGGCCATCACCTTTCTGATTGCCCCGCTGCTTCCGAAAATGCCTTCCATTGAACTCTTCTCGGTCGGCAGCTTTCTGTTATTGGGCCAGCAGTTGCTGATCGGAATTGCCCTCGGCCTGATGACCCAGTTTCTGATGGAGAGCTTCGTGATGGCCGGTCAGGTCATCGCTATGCAGACCAGTCTGGGTTTTGCCACCCTGGTGGACCCGATGAATGGCCAGTCTGCCCCCGTGGTGGGTCAGTTTTATCTGATGCTGGCGACCCTGGTGTTTCTGGCGCTGGATGGTCATCTGGTGATGCTGCGGCTGGTCATTCTTAGTTTCGAGACACTGCCTGTCTCCGAGCACGGCCTCTCGGTTTCATCCATGAAAACCCTGAGTGCGTTTCTGGGTGTGATGTATCAGGCTGCTTTGGTGATGTCGCTTTCAGCCATCGTCGCCTTGCTCTTAATCAACTTCGCCTTTGGTGTCATGACCCGGGCGGCGCCGCAACTCAACATTTTCAGTATCGGTTTTGCGGTCAGCATGATGTCGGGTCTGCTCATCCTCTGGCTCACTATCGGCGGGTTCCTCGGCCACTTCGACATCATGTGGGAGCGGGTGCAGGAGGTCAGCTGCGAGCTGATCAACACCCAGTGCTTCGGGGGCGCTCATGGCTGATACCGACCAGGAACGTACCGAACAACCCACGGGCAAACGACTGCAACAGGCCCGTGAAAAAGGGCAGATTGCACGTTCAAAAGAGTTGGGAACCGCCAGCGTGTTGCTCTCGGCGGTATTTGGCCTGCTGATGCTCAAGGGCTCGCTGGCGACTGCCATGATCAAGGTAGTCACCATGGGCTTTACTCTGGACAGGGAGCAGGCTTTCGATCCCAATGCCATGATCGCTATGGTGCCGGCGCTGCTGGGGGAGCTGGTGCTTCCGCTGGGACTCTTGTTTGCGCTGGTGGCGATTGCCGCTTTTATCGGCAACACCCTGATGGGGGGGATGAACTTCTCCACCGAAGCCATGATGCCCAAGATGAGCAAGCTGAGCCCGCTCAGCGGCCTCAAGCGAATGTTCGGGGTGCAGTCGCTGATTGAGCTGGTCAAATCCATCGCCAAGGTGGTGTTCATCACCCTGTTTGCCTGGTGGATGTTATCAAGTCAGTTTAATCATCTGCTCAACCTATCCATGGAGGGTTTCCCCGGCGGTATTATCGATGCGCTGGAGTTGTTTCTCTGGATGTTGATCATCCTCTGCTGCGCCCTGCTCCCCATCGTGGCCATCGATGTGCCGTTCCAGCAGTGGAACCACATGCGTCAGCTCAAGATGACCAAACAGGAGGTCAAGGACGAGTTCAAGGACAGCGAAGGCAAGCCCGAGGTAAAGGGCAAGATCCGTCAGTTGCAGATGCAGATGGCGATGCGCCGGATGATGGGGGATGTACCCAAGGCCGATGTGGTGATCACCAACCCGACCCACTACTCGGTAGCGCTCAAGTATGATGCGGGAAAACCCGGTGCCGCGCCCAAGGTCGTGGCCAAGGGCACCGATGAAATTGCAATGAAGATCAGGGAGATCGCCAGAGAGTACGAGATCCCCATCATGCCGTCACCGGCTTTGACCCGGGCTATTTACCACTCAACCGAGCTGGGCCACGAGATCCCGGAAGGGCTGTTTGCGGCGGTTGCCCAGGTGCTCGCCTATGTCTTCCAGCTCAAGAAATTCCGCCGCGGTCAGGGACGCCGTCCCCAGCCGCTGGCTAAAGATCTGCCCATTCCGACTGAATATCGAAAATGACAAAGTTCTGACGTAGTCAAAATAAATCCATTGTATTTCAATGTCTTGCATTGTTGGCTTGATGTTTGCTTTAATCTGGCAACAGCAGGTTGAAATTGAGAAGCGCGATGGAATTCAAGGCAGTATTGGGCCAGTTCAAAGAGTACCGGGGAGTATTGGGCAAAGGCCTTGGCACCCCTCTGCTGGTATTGGCCGCGCTCGGTATGGTGGTGTTACCCATCCCGCCGCTGATGCTGGACGTGCTCTTCTCCTTCAACATTGCTCTCTCCATCGTGGTGCTGCTGGTATCCGTCTATACCCGCCGCCCCCTCGAATTTGCTGCCTTCCCGACCGTACTGCTGCTCGCTACCTTGCTGCGGTTGGCGTTGAACGTTGCCTCGACCCGGGTGGTGTTACTGGAAGGTCATAATGGTAGTGCGGCGGCTGGTCATGTGATCGAGGCATTCGGTAACGTGGTGATCGGCGGCAACTATGCGGTCGGCATCATCGTTTTTACCATCCTGATGATCATCAACTTTGTGGTCATTACCAAGGGTGCCGGGCGGATCGCGGAAGTGAGTGCCCGTTTTACCCTTGATGCGATGCCGGGCAAACAGATGGCCATCGATGCCGATTTGAACGCCGGCCTTATCAATCAGGAAGAGGCGAAGAAGCGTCGCCAGGATGTGACCCAGGAAGCCGACTTCTACGGCTCCATGGATGGTGCCTCCAAATTCGTCAAAGGGGATGCCATTGCGGGCATCATGATCCTCTTTATCAACATCATCGGCGGCTTCATCATCGGGATGATGCAGCACCAGCTGACCTTCAGCGAATCGGCCGAGATCTATACCCTGTTGGCCATCGGTGACGGTCTGGTGGCGCAGATCCCCTCCCTGCTGCTCTCCATCGCCGCCGCCATCATAGTGACCCGTCAGAATACCGATCAGGACATGGGTACCGCAGTACTAGGCCAGCTGTTTGACAATCCCAAGGCGCTGATCATCTCGGCCGGGATTCTGCTGATGATGGGGCTGGTGCCGGGGATGCCGCATTTCGCCTTCCTGAGTCTGGGGGCTCTTGCCGCCGCTGGCGCCTGGTGGTTGCTGCGCCGCGAGAAACTGGCTGCCGCCAAAGCGGCCAAGGGCGAGCTACTGCCTGCCACTGCCGAACAACCCCATGAGCAGAAAGAGCTGAGCTGGGACGATGTGATGCCGGTGGACATCATCGGGCTGGAAGTGGGTTATCAGCTGATCCCGCTGGTGGATCGCAATCAGGGTGGCGAACTGCTCAACCGGATCAAAGGGGTGCGCAAGAAACTCTCGCAAGAGCTGGGCTTTCTGGTCCCGGCCGTCCACATTCGCGACAACTTGGATCTGGCGCCAAACCAATACCGCATCACCTTGATGGGGGTCAGTACCGGCGAGGCCAATGTCTACCATGATAAGGAGATGGCCATCAATCCGGGGCAGGTGTTCGGCCAGATCCAGGGGATAGCCACCCGGGATCCCGCCTTCGGACTGGAAGCGGTCTGGGTTGCCAAGGAGATGGTCTCTCAGGCACAGACGCTGGGGTATACGGTGGTAGATACCGCGACCGTGGTGGCTACCCATCTGAGCCAGATCCTGACCAACCATGCAGCTCTGTTGCTGGGTCATGACGAGGTACAACAGCTGCTCGACATGATTGGCAAACATCAGAGCAAGCTGGTCGAAGGTCTAGTGCCGGAAGTGATCAGCATGGGTAACCTTGTGAAGGTATTGCAGAATTTGCTCAATGAAGGCGTGCCAATCCGCGATATGCGCACTATCCTGCAGACCCTGGTTGAATACGCGCCGCGCAGTCCGGATCCGGAAGTGCTCACGGCCGCTTGCCGGATTGCCCTGCGTCGCCTGATTGTGCAGGAGATTGCAGGCCCCGATCCCGAGCTGCCGGTGATTACCTTGGCACCGGAATTGGAACGTATATTGCATCAATCCCTGCAGGCAGGTGGCGGTGATGGTGCCGGTATTGAACCGGGTCTGGCAGAGCGGATGCAGCGTTCGCTGGTGGAAGCCACTCAACGACAAGAATTGGAAGGCCAACCGGCCGTGCTTCTGACATCAGGGATCTTGCGCAATACCCTGGCGAAATTTGTCAAGAATGCCATTCCTGGATTGCGCGTTCTGTCTTATCAGGAAGTGCCCGACGACAAGCAGATCCGCATCGTCAGTGCGGTAGGGCAGAACTAGTTAGCGGAGACGACGGGTGAAGATTAAGCGGTTTTTTGCCAAGGATATGCGAACGGCTCTGGCCGAGGTCAAGGAGACTCTCGGGCCTGACGCCGTCATCATGTCCAACAAGAAGGTCACCGGAGGGGTAGAGATAGTCGCCGCAGTCGATTATCAATCCCAGGTCCCGGGGCCCAAAGATGCGCCGGTTCGCCGTCAGCTGAACGATGAGAGCGTCAATATTTCGTCTGCTGCACGGCAGATGATCCGCCCCGAGCCGACGCCGGCGAAGGAGCAGAACGAACATTATGCCGATACCCTGGCCGCCTTGCTGGCGCGCCAGCAGAAGCTCAAGCCGGGCAATGGGGCGCCAATGGGCAATACCCAATCGGTCGGGCTGGCAGCTGCCAATGCTGCGCCCAGAACATTGGCCGAGCAGGGGCAGTGGGGCGCAGCTCCCGAACCTGCCAAGCCTAAAGCTCGGGTTGCGTCCGGCCAGCGCCCCCCTCAACCTGCCCAGCGGGATCAGGAGATGGAAGGGATGCGCAAGGAGATGGCCAGCATCCGCAAATTGTTGGAGCATCAGATCTCCGGGCTGATGTGGCAAGAGGTGGAGCGCCGCGAACCGATGCGGGCCCTGCTGATCAAGGAGCTCAAGAAACTGGGCTTTGATGATGCGTTTGCCGATCAACTTGCGGGACTGATCCCCGAAGATATGTCCATCCATCAGGCAATGGCCCAGTTGGCGGAAGTGTTGACGGCTCAGCTCAAGATCAGTGAGGACGAGATCATGCGTCAGGGTGGCGCGGTGGCGCTGCTTGGTCCGACCGGGGTGGGCAAAACCACTACCATCGCCAAGCTGGCTGCCCGTTTCGCCATGAAATATGGCGCCGAGCAGGTGGCGCTGATCACCACCGACAACTACCGGATTGGTGCCCATGAACAGCTGCAGACCTATGGTCGCATCATGGGGTGTCCGGTGCGGCAGGTGCGTGATGCAGAAGAGCTGGCCAATGCCCTTTATCAGTTCCGCCATCGTCGGCTGGTACTTATCGATACGGCCGGGGTGGGTCAGCGGGATATCCGGCTGACCGAGCAGCTCGATACCCTGGTCAAGAATGCCAAGGTGCGGATCCGCAGTTATCTGGTGATGTCGGCAACGTCCCAGCGTCGGGTGATGCAGGAGGCGGTGGACCATTTCCGGCGTATTCCGCTTAGCGGCTGCATACTTACCAAATTGGATGAAAGTCTGAATCTGGGCGAAGTGATTAACGTGTGTATCCAGAATTCATTGCCCATCAGCTATATCACTGACGGACAAAGGGTTCCGGAAGATATTCAGGTTGCCAATGCGGCGCAGCTCGTCGGGGCTGCCATGGGCTCGCTGGAGCGAGAAACAGAGGAGCCCTATTTCTGGGGCGCAGGCTTTGGCGAGGCCGAAGATTCGGAGTTTTATGAGTAACATGTATATGGATCAGGCGAGTGGTCTGCGCAAAATGCGTCAAAACAATCGAGTAAAAGTAATCGCCGTTTCCGGTGGTAAAGGTGGCGTGGGCAAGACCAACGTGACCCTGAACGTGGCCGGAGCCATGGCCGCCCAAGGCAAGCGGGTGATGGTGCTGGATGCCGACCTGGGTCTGGCCAACGTCGACGTCATGCTGGGGCTGCGGGTTCATCGCAACCTCTCTCATGTCCTGGCGGGTGAATGCACCATCGACGATATCATCGTCGAAGGCCCCTACGGCATGATGATCGTACCTGCGACCTCGGGCACCCAGTCCATGGTCGAGCTTTCTCCGGTGCAGCATGCCGAGCTTATCCGTGCCTTCAGCGAGATGAAGACCCAGGTCGACATCCTGCTGGTGGATACGGCCGCGGGGATCTCCGACATGGTGCTGAGCTTCACCCGCGCAGCTCAGGACATCATGGTGGTGGTTTGTGATGAGCCGACCTCCATCACCGATGCCTACGCCCTCATCAAGATCCTCTCCAAGGATCACGGTGTGTTTCGTTTCAAGGTTGTGGCCAATATGGTGCGCAGTCTGCGGGAAGGGCAGGAGCTCTTTGCCAAACTGACCCGGGTAACGGATCGTTTCCTCGATACCTCGCTGGAACTGGTCGCCTGTGTACCCTATGACACCAATCTGCGTGCCGCTGTGCGCAAGCAGAAGCTGATTGTCGAGGCGTTTCCCAAGTCGCCGGCCGCACTGGCGTTCCGGGCCCTTGCCAACAAGGCTGCGAGCTGGCCGGTTCCCAACCAGCCGGGCGGCCATCTGGAGTTTTTCCTGGAAAATTTGTTGCAGAAACCGGCCACAACACAGGAAGGTTCCCGTGAATAAAGCCCAAGCGTACTTGCGTCATCAGGATTCCTACGTGCTGGTGGAGCGTCATGCTCCCCTGGTCAAGCGAATTGCCCAGCATTTGTTGGCTCGCCTGCCCAGCAGTGTCTTGCTGGATGACCTGATCCAGGCAGGTATGATTGGGCTGCTTGAAGCTTCCCGCAATTTTGACGGTAGCAAGGGGGCCAGCTTCGAGACGTATGCCGGGATCCGCATCCGAGGCGCCATGCTGGATGAGATCCGGCGTGGTGATTGGGTACCCCGCTCTGTGCATCGCAACAGTCGCGCTATTGCAGAGGCGATCGAGAATGTCGAGCAGACTCACGGGCGTGACGCGCGAGATACCGAGGTTGCAGCCGAGATGGGGGTTTCCATCGCTGATTACCATGCGATGCTGCAAGATGTCTCCTGCGGCAAAATTATCGGCATTGAAGATTTGGGGGTCAGCGAGGATGTGATCGGCAACCCCGATGATGCCCCTTCAGGTTCGGGATTCGATGAATTGGCTGCCGAGCGATTTCAGATTCAATTATCCGAGCAAATTGGTCGTCTACCAGAGAGAGAAGCTTTGGTTCTCTCTCTTTACTACGATGAAGAGCTGAATTTACGCGAAATTGGCGAGGTTTTGAATGTCAGCGAGTCGCGTGTGAGCCAGATCCACAGTCAGGCAATGCACAGATTACGTGCTCGTTTGAGAGATTGGCATCTATAAGTGTTTGTACTGGCTACACTGAGATGAAACTCTAAGGCATAATCCGCACGACACAACCCGTTTTTAGCATCATGTAAGTGAGCCACTCTGGTGGCTATTTAGGAGGGAATTTTGGACAAGAACATGAAAATCCTCATTGTTGACGATTTTTCAACGATGCGCCGGATTATCAAGAACTTGCTGCGCGACTTGGGATTCAACAATACCCATGAGGCGGATGACGGCAATACAGCGCTGCCGATGCTGAAAAATGGTGATTTTCAGTTTGTAGTTACCGACTGGAACATGCCTGGCATGCAAGGTATTGACCTGCTTAAAGCCATCCGTGTCGATGAGAAGCTCAAGCATCTGCCGGTACTGATGGTAACCGCTGAAGCTAAACGTGAGCAGATCATTGAAGCCGCCCAAGCTGGCGTCAACGGTTACATCGTCAAGCCCTTCACCGCAGCAACGCTCAAAGAAAAACTCGACAAAATTTTCGAACGAATTGGCTAAGGAGCTGCAGGGATGATGGCCAAAACGAGAGCAATGATTTCGCTCGACCAGGCAAGGATGCTTGTTGCTCATCTGGAGCAAGGCGAATTTGAGCTGGCCGATGAACTGCTTGCCGAAGTATGTGCCCCCAACGCAGCCGATCTGTTTGAAAAAGTAGGTCAGCTGACCCGACAACTGCATGATTCACTTCAAGAATTTCGCCTCGACCCCCGTATTCCCGATTTGGCTACTCATGACATTCCCGATGCTCGGGAACGCTTGAGCTACGTTATCGATATGACCGACAAAGCGGCCAATCGCACAATGGATGCGGTGGAAGCCAGTTTGCCGATAGCGGATCGCCTGAATGACAATATCCAGTTGGTGATGCCGAACTGGAATGCCCTAATGTCTCGTGACATGAGCGTGGGGCAGTTCAAATCCTTATGTCACCAACTTGATGATTTTATTAAGGCTTCAGAGTCTGATGCCGATAAATTACGGCAACTGCTGACAGAAATCCTGATGGCACAAGATTTTCAGGATTTGACAGGTCAGATGATCCGCAAGGTCATCAAGCTTGTTCAGGAAGTTGAAACAAAATTAATAGAAATGCTGACCATGTTTGGTGAGGCTTCTGCTGAGCATTCAACTCGTAGTATTCCTGTCAACGGGATTGAAGCAGAGGGCCCTATCATGAACCCTGAGGCTCGTGCCGATGTGGTCAATGGTCAGGATGATGTGGACGATCTGCTGTCTAGCTTGGGATTCTAATGGAGTGACGCATGGCCTTCGAAGTTGATGAAGACATACTGCAAGACTTTCTGGTCGAAGCATCCGAAATATTGGAACAGTTGTCTGAACAACTGGTCGACTTGGAAAAGCGGCCCGATGACAAGAACCTGTTGAATGCCATCTTTCGCGGTTTCCATACCGTGAAAGGGGGGGCAGGTTTTCTGTCGCTCGGTGAACTGGTTGATGTATGCCACGGTGCGGAAAACGTATTCGATATCTTGCGTAATGGCAAGCGAACCGTTACTGCGGAGCTGATGGATGTGATCCTGCAAGCGCTGGATGCCATCAATGTCATGTTCGCCCAGGTTCAAAATCGCGAAGCACCCAGCCCTGCGTCAGATGATTTGCTTCATGACCTCCATGAGTTGTGCAAGCCGGAAGGGGAAGAGCAACTGCGCACGGCTACCAGTGCGGCTGCGGCTGTAGAATCTGAACCTGCAGCACCAGTAGTTGTTGAAGAAGTTGTTTCAGAAGTTGTTGAACCCGCAGCCATCAGCAGCGAGCCTGCTCCTGTCAATGGCGGCGGCTCGATCGATGAAATTTCTGCAGACGAATTCGAGCGTCTGCTGGACGAGCTCCACGGCGTGGGTGGGGCTCCGACCAAGACGGCTGCTGCAGCCCCGATAGCGGGTGGCTCTGGCGATATCACCGATGATGAGTTTGAGGCCTTGCTGGACCAGCTCCATGGCCAGGGACAGCACATGGGGGCGCCAGAGGTGAATCCTCTGAAGTCCGTGCAAAAAGAGGTGGACGAGCTTATCGATGATGATGAGTTTGAACGCCTGCTTGATGAATTGCATGGTCGTGGTCAAGGGCCTCAGAGTACTATGGCACCTGCCGCACCTGCCGCACCTGCCGCACCTGCCGCACCTGCCGCACCTGCCGCACCTGCCGCACCTGCCGCACCTGCTGCGGTGACTCCGCCCAAACCGGCCACTCCTGTTGCCAAACCAGCACCGGCAGCCCCCGCAAAACCCGCTGAAGCAGCCAAGGCACCAGCGCCTGCTGCCAAGGCGGCGCCTGCGCCAGCAGAAAACAGTGCCGTGCAAAGCGATACGACGGTGCGGGTGGATACCAAGACCCTCGATGTCATCATGAACATGGTAGGTGAGTTGGTACTGGTTCGTAACCGGCTGGTGAGCCTGGGTATTGCCAGTAATGATGAAGAGATGTCAAAGGCGGTTGCCAATCTGGATGTGGTAACGGCTGACCTGCAAGGTGCGGTGATGAAAACCCGCATGCAGCCAATCAAGAAGGTATTTGGTCGTTTCCCGCGCGTGGTGCGTGATCTGGCCAGAACCCTCAAGAAAGAGATTGAGCTGGTGATGGTGGGGGAAGAGACCGATCTTGATAAAAACCTGGTAGAGGCGCTCGCCGATCCTCTGGTTCACCTCGTTCGCAACTCCTGCGATCACGGGGTCGAAATGCCGGATGTGCGGGAGAAAGCGGGCAAGCCGCGGCAAGGGACAATTACCCTTAGCGCTTCCCAGCAAGGTGACCATATTCTGCTTTGCATCGAGGATGATGGGGCAGGGATGGATCCTGAGAAACTCAAGTCCATCGCAATCAGTCGCGGTGTTCTGGATGCAGATACTGCCGCTCGCATGAGTGACAACGATGCCTATAACCTGATCTTTGCTCCGGGCTTTTCAACCAAGGCCGAGATCTCTGATATCTCTGGCCGTGGTGTCGGAATGGATGTGGTTAAAACCAGCATTGTCAGCCTCAATGGATCGGTGCACATCGATTCCACCTGGGGGAAAGGTACCCGTCTCGAAATCAAGGTTCCGTTGACGCTAGCCATTCTGCCGACTCTGATGGTGGAAGTGGGTGAGCAGACCTTCGCACTTCCCCTTGGTTGTGTGAACGAGATTTTCCATCTGGATCTGAAAAAGGCCAACATGGTTGATGGCCAGCTCACCATCATTGTGCGAGAGAAGGCGATACCGCTCTTCTATCTGCACAAGTGGTTGATTCGTGGCGCCAACAAGCGTTCACGCCAGGATACCGGACATGTGGTGATCGTGCAGATTGGCACTCAGCAAATCGGGTTTGTGGTAGACAGCCTGATTGGTCAGGAAGAGGTGGTGATCAAGCCACTCGATAATCTGCTGCAAGGCACCCCTGGCATGGCCGGTGCGACCATTACCAGTGATGGCGGAATTGCTCTTATTTTGGATGTGCCGAGTCTGCTCAAAGCATATGCGCGTAGACATTAATAGCTCAGGCCCAAGGAGTTAGAAAAACAACAATGGCAGTCAAGGTATTAGTTGTCGACGATTCGAGCTTCTTTCGCCGTCGGGTGAGCGAGATCATCAATCAGGATCCCATGCTGACGGTGATTGATACGGCCCAGAATGGACGTGAAGCGGTGGACAAGGCGATGTCGCTGCGCCCTGATGTGATCACCATGGACATCGAAATGCCCGTGATGGATGGCATCAGTGCGGTGCGGGAGATCATGGCCAAGTGCCCAACCCCCATTCTGATGTTCTCCTCCCTGACCCATGAAGGGGCCAAGGCTACGCTGGATGCGTTGGACGCCGGTGCCCTCGACTTCTTGCCCAAGAAGTTTGAGGACATTGCCAGAGACAAAGATGAAGCGGTCAGACTGTTGCAACAGCGGGTGAAGGAGATCTCCCGCAAGCGCTTCCTGATGACATCCGCTGCTCGCCCCAAAGCACCTGAACCGGTTGCTCGTGCTCCTCTGGGCAGCACAGCGTCCAGAACTCCTGATCGTCAGCCTGACCTGCAACGCACTGTGCCAAGTGCTTCATTCAAGCGTAGTGGCAAGAGTTATCAGTTGGTGGCGATCGGTACTTCTACCGGCGGGCCTGTTGCTTTGCAAAATGTGCTGACCAAGTTGCCGGGGGATTTTCCCCATCCAATCCTGCTTATCCAGCATATGCCAGCCACTTTTACCGCCGCGTTTGCTGCCCGTCTCAACGGGTTATGCCAGATTGGCGTCAAGGAAGCGGAAGATGGCGATGTGCTTAAACCAGGACATGCCTACCTTGCTCCCGGTGGCAAACAGATGCTGCTGGAAGGTCGTGGTGCAGGGGCTCGCATTCGCATCGTGGATGGCAACGACAAGGTAAATTACAAGCCTTGTGTGGATATTACCTTTGCCTCTGCGGCCAAGACCTATGCCGACAAGGTATTGGCGATTGTGCTGACCGGTATGGGCGCAGATGGCCGTGATGGCGCCAGACTGCTGAAAGAGCAGGGATCAACCATCTGGGCTCAGGATGAGGCTTCCTGCGTGGTATATGGTATGCCCCAAGCAGTAGCTAAAGCGGGGATTGCCAGCGAATCACTCCCTCTGGACAAGGTGGCCCAGCGTATTCTGGTTGAGTTGGGGCGCTAATCATGGGCTTGCTCGGTCTGCTCCTGGCATTGGGGGCTATTGCCATTGCCCAACTGTGGCATGGCGGCTCCCTGTTGACGCTGGTGGACGGCCCCGCTTTTTTGATCGTGCTGGGTGGTACCATCGGCGCCGTCACGTTGCAGACTCCAGCCAAGTACATCCTGCTGGCGTTGCGCCAGCTGTTATGGATTTTTACCCCTCCCCGCCAGGATCTTGCGACGCAGGCCGAACGGTTGCAGTCATGGGCCGTCTTTGCGCGCCAGCAAGGGCTGCTTGCCCTTGAAAATCAGGCCGAGCAGGAGGAAGACAACTTTACCCGCCAAGGGCTTGGTATGATTGTCGATGGGGTCTCCACAGAGGATATCCGTATGCTGCTGGAAGCGGACATCGATATCGAGCAGGAGCGCAATGAACATGCCGCCAGGGTATTTGAAGCCATGGGGGGGTACAGTCCGACCATCGGGATCATCGGTGCCGTGCTGGGCCTGATCCAGGCCATGTTTCATCTCGAAGACCCGTCTGCGCTGGGGGCGGGGATCGCAGTGGCATTTGTGGCAACCATCTATGGAGTGGGGTTTGCCAACCTCATCTACCTGCCTATCGCCAATCGGTTACGCGCATTTCACTATCACTATGCACTCTTTCAGGAGATGACCCTTGAAGGGCTGCTGGCTATCGCCCATGGTGAAAACGGCTTGCAGGTTGAACGCCGGCTCAGGGCCTATTTGAAAGGAGAGTAGCCATGCGCAAGCGCTATCGGTTGCACTTGCAGGGTCGCGAGCATCTTGACCGCTGGCTGGTCTCCTATGCCGATTATATGACGCTGATCTTTGCCTTGTTCGTGGTGCTCTACTCTGTTGCACTGGTGAATAAGGACAAGTATCGCGCGGTGATTGATGGTATGAGCCAGGCGTTCAGTGTCATGCAGTCTGGCGGCAATGGCTTGCTTGAAGGGCAGGGTAATTCCCTGCTGGATAACCCGGTATCTGCCTCTCCATCATTGCTGGAAAGCCCAGCATCCCCCTCTCCTTCACTTGCTCCTATTTCTGGTGTGCCAGTGCTGCAAGATGGCGCGACACTTGCAAAACTCGATATGCAGTTGCAACAGAGCATGGGCTCGCTGGTGGATGCCGGTATCGTCAAACTGACGCAAGATGAGAATTGGCTGACGATAGAACTTAGTTCCGGGTTGTTGTTTGGCAGCGGTAGTGCCTTTTTGGGACCAAACGCTGCACCGGTCATTAATACTCTTTCAAGTATTCTCAAACCGGTCGATAACTATGTAAGGGTTCGGGGTTATACCGATAACCAACAGATAAATAATGAAATTTATCGTTCTAACTGGGCGCTTTCTGCTGCTCGGGCCGAAGCGGTACTCAATGGCTTGATTGCTGATGGGATCGCCCCCCAGCGTCTGGCGTTCGAGGCATATGGCGAGTTTTCCCCCTTTGCTGACAACGGCAGCGAGCAGGGCAGACTGCAGAATCGCAAGGTTGTGGTCGCTATCTCCAAGTTTGCCTGGGTGCCGCCAGCACCTGTGGTTGCAACGCCTACGGTAGTTGCTGAACCGATTCCTGCTGTACAACAGGCGGTGGATGCAGGAGAGATAAAGGTGATCACCTTGCCCGGTGGTGGCATACGCATAACAACAAGGCAGGATTGATACAGTGATTGTTTGGACGGTTGCCAACCAGAAAGGTGGTGTGGGTAAAACCACCACAGTGGTCTCGCTTGCGGGGATCCTGGCCCAGCGTGGCCAACGGGTGCTGTTGATTGATACCGACCCCCATGCTTCGCTGACTGCATATCTTGATTTTGATTCAGATCGCCTGGATGGAACCCTCTATGAGTTGTTTCAAGCTGTCAAACCGACAGCCGAGCTTGTCAATAAACTGACGCTCAAGACCAAGTTTGAAAATATCAACTTGCTGCCAGCATCTATTACCTTGGCGACCCTTGATCGGGTGATGGGCAATCGTGAGGGGATGGGACTGGTACTGAAGCGGGCACTGCTGCGCATTCAGGAGCAATATGATTATGTGCTAATCGATTGCCCGCCAGTACTGGGGGTGATGATGGTCAACGCGCTGGCTGCCTGCGATCGCATTCTGGTGCCTGTCCAGACCGAATTTCTGGCCCTCAAGGGGTTGGAGCGGATGATGAAAACATTCGAGATCATGCAGCGTTCCAAGCGTGACAAGTTCCGTTATACCGTGATCCCGACCATGTTCGACAAGCGCACCCGTGCCTCTCTGATGACCTTGAAGTCGATCAAGGATCAATATGGGGATTCGGTGTGGAACGCGGTGATCCCTATTGATACCAAGTTTCGGGATGCCAGCTTGCTGCATATCCCCCCGTCTATCTATTCTCCCGGGAGTCGTGGAACCTATGCATATGAAACGCTGCTCAATCATCTTGATGCCCTTGAGCGGCAACGGGTTCATGAGGTGACGGCATGAGAGATACCATTCAAGTTCGGGCGATGGATGACTATTTCCACTCCCTGCTGCTCGATGAGCCACTGGTGCTGGATGAGGTGGAAGAGGCTCAATCCGCCCCTGTTTTACAGTTGCAACGTCAGCCCCAAAGCGTCCCTGAGGTAGTCGCCGCACCTTACCTCGAAAGCGATCCACGGCTTGCCCAACTTGGTGAGCTATTGGCTCAGGTGGGACAAGTCCAGTTCGAAAATGATGCCTTCACCCAGGAGATAACACTCACCACTCCGCTGGAGATTGTGGCAGAGGAATCACTGCTGCCGGTGGAGCCTGAATGGCCTGAGGAGGTGCTGCTCCCCGAGGTTGCGGAGCCCCATACTACTATCCTGACCGAGACGGCGCTGGAGGTTGCTCCGGTAGAGGCCAGTGAACCGGTCACCTGGGAAAATATCGATACCGGCAAAGAGTTTCAGGCCCTTTTCTTTGAAGTCGCGGGTGTGACGTTTGCGGTGCCGTTGACCGAGCTGGGTGGTATTCATCAGCTGGGCGAGATCACCTCCCTGTTTGGCCAACCGGGTTGGTACAAGGGGATCATGACCTCCCGCGAGCAGAAGATGAATGTGGTCGATACTGCCCAGTGGGTCATGCCGGGTCAGCATCTCGAGATCGATGATTACAAGTATCTGATTATGCTTGGTGAATCGCCGTGGGGATTAGCCTGCCATCATCTCAAAGGGACTGAATTGTTACACCGTGACCAGGTGAAATGGCGCCATCAGGAGGGCAAGCGCCCCTGGTTGGCTGGTATGGTCAAAGAAAAAATGTGTGCCCTGTTACACGTCCGCGAACTGCTCCTGTTGCTGGAACGTGGGGTTAACATAGAAGGTCGCTGATAACTTCTGCAATCGAGCTGTTTTATTGCTAGTTTTAGCAGTAGACGTTTTCATAAAAGGAATAAAAACATGACAGAAAAGCGCAATATTGCACAGAATCTGGCCGAAGATGAAGTGCTGCAATGGGTAACCTTCCAACTGGAAAACGAAACCTACGGCATCAATGTGATGCAGGTTCAGGAGGTGTTGCGCTACACCGAAATTGCACCGGTGCCGGGTGCGCCTGAGTACGTACTGGGGATCATCAACCTGCGTGGCAATGTGGTGACTGTCATCGATACCCGTTCCCGCTTCGGTCTGCCTTCCGGTGATGTTAGTGAAAACTCCCGGATTGTGATCATCGAGGCCGAGAAGCAGGTGATCGGCATCATGGTAGACAGCGTGGCGGAAGTGGTTTATCTGCGTTCTTCCGAAATCGATGCGGCACCTGCGGTCGGCACTGAAGAGAGCGCCAAGTTTATTCAGGGGGTGAGCAACCGCGATGGGCAACTGCTGATCCTGGTTGACTTGAACAAGCTGCTCTCCGATGAAGAGTGGGAAGATATCGGTTCCCTCTGATAAGTAAGGTGATGTTTTGATAATCGAGATGGTTGCCTTGGGGATGTCCCTGATTGCCTTGGCGTTTGCCTCTTATATCTGGTTCAAGAGCAAGCGCAGCAAGCAGGAGTCCGAGGCCAGTGTGGCAACGCTGCAAGGTCAGTTGGAAAGCTTGCGCAAGCAGATGATGGAACTCCATACCGGCGCCATTGGCATGGGGCAGCGTCTGCAGTCAGTGGAAGGGGCGATGCAGCAGGTCAATGAGCGCCAGCAAGAGCTGACCATGCAGGATCCCGAACGCAGGCTCTACAGCCGAGCGGCCAAGATGGTCGAACTGGGCGCCGATCTTGATGAAGTCATGAGTGAGTGCGAGTTGCCAAAGGCAGAGGCTGAGCTCTTGATATCGTTGCGAAAAGGTCGCTCTTGATGATTCAGGAAGGCAATTGCCTTCCTGAATTTTATGGCGTTCAGCCGCTTTTCCCCCAGCTGCGTTGAGCGGATGGTTTCTACCACATTTTCTTTGTGATCCCGGTCGCCAGTCAGTTCAATTGTTGCATCTTTGAAAAGACGTATTCCAATACTGTGTTAAGATGCAGACCGCTTCATTTTCTCTGAAAAAATCCCCATGCTGCTTCAAGTTAACAATCTGAGCTGCGTGCGCGAAGATCGCACTCTGTTTGAACACCTCTCTTTCTCTGTTGCGCCCGGCGATCTGGTGCAAATTGAAGGGCCCAACGGGGTCGGCAAGACAAGCCTGTTGCGGTTGTTGACCGGGCTGTCGCAGCCGTTTGCCGGTGAGGTGTGCTGGAATGGGGAGAATATTCGTCACTGTCGTGATGAGTATCATGCCAATCTGCTCTATCTCGGTCATCAGCCGGGTGTCAAAGCGGCGCTGACCCCTTTTGAAAACCTGAAGTTCTACCAGCAGTTACATCACCCGCAGCAAACAGAGATCGACTTGTGGCAGATATTGGCCCGGGTAGGGCTGGCCGGGTTTGAAGAGAACCCGACCGGGCAACTCTCTGCCGGCCAGCAACGCCGGGTGGCTCTGGCCAGACTCTGGCTGTCACAGAAACCGGCACTCTGGATCCTCGATGAACCCTTTACCGCCATCGACAAGCAAGGGGTCAAGGTGCTCGAGCAGCTCTTTCTGGCCCACGCCGAGCGGGGCGGCATGGTGATCCTCACCACTCATCAGGATCTGACCCTGATGCAGGGACGGCTGAAGACTATCTCGTTGACCCCCTTCGCATCGACATTGCAGGAGTAACGCCATGTTGCGCGCTGTTATGCACCTTATTCACCGTGAACTGCTGATGGCTCTGCGCCAGCGTTCCGATATTCTCAATCCGCTCTGGTTTTTCCTCATCGTCATCACCCTGTTTCCGTTAGGGATTGGCCCGGAGCCCAAACTGCTGGCCCGTATTGCCCCGGGGATTATCTGGGTAGCGGCGCTATTGGCGGCCATGTTGTCGCTGGAGCGACTGTTTCGCGACGACTTTGCCGATGGCGCGCTGGAGCAGATGATGTTGATGCCGCACCCGCTGGGCTTGCTGGCGCTGGCGAAAGTGGTCGCTCACTGGCTGCTGACCGGATTGCCGCTGCTGCTGATCTCTCCCTTGCTGGCGATTTTGCTGTCGCTGGATATGAACACCTATCTGGCTGTCGTCGCGACGCTGGCACTGGGCACTCCAGTATTGAGTCTGCTCGGCGCGGTCGGAGTCGCGTTGACGGTGGGACTGCGCAAAGGCGGGGTGCTGCTTAGTCTGCTGATCCTGCCGCTCTATATTCCGGTACTGATTTTTGCCACCTCAGCCATCGATGCCGCGGGGATGAGCTTGCCCTATGGCGGGCAGCTGGCCATTCTGGCCGCCATGCTGGTGGGGGCTTTGACACTGACTCCGCTGGCTGTGTCGGCAGCGTTGCGGGTCAGCCTAAACTGATGGCCGTGAGCTGAACCGAATTTGGCTCCGAATGGGGTCTTTTTGCAAAAAATAATGTTGCGATGGATCAAGGAGAGTGCCGCTTATTGCTTTCGGGGTATTTGATGCTGCCCCGTGGTCGGTATGGTAGGCCTCGCCAAACGATTAATAACAAAAAGGTTTTGTGAGCTATGTGGAAATGGTTGCACCCTTATGCCAAACCGGAGCGTGCCTATCAGCTGGCAGGCACGCTGTTGCCCTGGTTTGCGGTGATTAGTCTGCTCTCGTTTGTGATCGGTACTGTCTGGGGCCTCGCGTTTGCGCCAGCGGATTACCAGCAGGGAGATTCGTTCCGGATCATCTATATCCACGTGCCTTCCGCCATTCTCTCCATGGGAGCCTACTCCACCATGGCGGTTGCCGCCTTTATCGGCCTGGTGTGGCAATTGCGGATGGCGGACATGACGGTTGCAGCCATTGCGCCGGTCGGCGCCGTATTTACCTTTATTGCCCTCTTTACCGGTGCCGCCTGGGGCAAGCCGATGTGGGGAACCTGGTGGGTGTGGGATGCACGGCTCACCTCTGAACTGATCCTGCTGTTTCTCTACCTCGGCGTGATTGCTCTCTACAACGCCTTCAGCGACAAGGTGGTCGCTGGCCGTGCGGCCGGCATTCTGGCACTGGTTGGGGTGATCAACCTGCCCATCATTCACTACTCGGTGGAGTGGTGGAACACCCTGCATCAGGGGGCCACCATCACCAAATTTGACAAACCCTCCATTTCACCGGAGATGCTCTGGCCGCTGCTGATCATGATCTTGGCGTTTGCCGCGTTTCTCGGTGCCCTGACCCTGATGCGTTTTCGCAATGAACTCCTGATGCGGGAGTGGCATCGCCCCTGGGTCAAAGAGATTGCAGAGCAGGAGAAGTAAGCATGCACTTTGCGTCTTTCAGTGATTTTATGGCGATGGGCGGTTACGCCTTCTATGTCTGGCTCTCATTTGGCCTGACGCTGGTGTGTCTGGTCGGCATCATCATTTCTACCCGCATGAAAACCCGCAGCTTGCTCGCCGAGTTGCGCAGCAAACAGGCGCGTGAGGCCCGTCGCAAGGCGGCCCAGCAGATGGAGAACACCCTATGAACCCGAGACGCAAAAAACGCCTCACCATCATTCTTGCCATCACCCTGGGTCTGGCGACCGTCAGCGGGCTGGTGCTCTACGCCCTCAGTCAGAATATCGACCTCTTCTATACCCCGAGCGAGCTGGTGGAGGGGAAGGGGCCGGACAAGATCAAGCCTGAAGAGGGGCAGCGCCTGCGCATTGGTGGTCTGGTGGTCCCCGGCACTGTCAAGCGCGATCCAAACAGCCTCAAGGTCAGCTTCAACCTGATCGACAATGGTGGTCATCAGGTGATGGTGCAATTTGATGGCATCCTGCCGGATCTCTTCCGTGAAGGGCAGGGGATTGTTGCCCAGGGCACCCTCAAGGATGCCACGACCGTAGAGGCGTTCGAGGTGCTGGCCAAGCACGATGAGAACTACATGCCGCCGGAAGTGGCCGATGCCACCAACGGCATGCACTTCAAGCCGGAGTATACCGAGGCGCAGTTGAAGGGAGCCAAGCAGTGATCCCTGTGGTGTTTGCCTTTTCCGCTTTGCCTGCCGTGCGTGGTGCGGCTGTTGTCACCGTTCAATTGAAAGGAATGCCTTCATGATCCCGGAATTAGGTCAGTTTGCGCTGATCCTGGCCTTTGCCACCGCCCTGCTGCTGGGTAGCTACCCGCTGCTGGGCGCCAGTTGGGGGCGTCTTGGCATGATGTCGGCGGCCCGTCCGCTCGCCTATGCCCAGTTCTTGTTGCTGCTGCTGTCGTTTATCTGCCTGACCTGGGCTTTTATCGATAACGACTTCACCGTGCAGTATGTGGCCACTAACTCCAACAGCCTGCTGCCGCTCGCCTATCGCATCTCGGCGGTGTGGGGCGCCCACGAAGGCTCCCTGCTGCTGTGGGTACTGACCTTGGGTGGCTGGACCGCGGCGGTAGCCATGTTCAGCCGCCGTCTGCCGCTCGATGCGGTGGCTCGGGTACTCGGTGTGCTGGGGCTGATCTCGGTCGGCTTCACTGCCTTCGTGTTGTTCACCTCCGATCCCTTCACCCGCACCTTGCCCTATTTCCCGGTAGATGGTCGTGACCTCAATCCGCTGCTGCAGGATCCGGGTCTTATCTTCCATCCGCCGATGCTCTACATGGGTTATGTGGGCTTCTCGGTGGCGTTTGCCTTTGCCATAGCTTCGCTGATGACCGGCCGTCTCGATGCGACTTGGGCCCGCTGGTCGCGACCATGGACCATGGCGGCCTGGGTATTCCTGACCCTGGGCATCGTGCTCGGCTCCTGGTGGGCCTACTACGAGCTCGGTTGGGGCGGCTGGTGGTTCTGGGATCCGGTAGAAAACGCCTCCTTCATGCCTTGGCTGGCGGGTACCGCTCTGCTGCACTCGCTGACGGTGAGCGAGAAGCGTGCCACCTTCAAGGCGTGGACCGTGCTGCTGGCCCTGTCAGCCTTCTCGCTGAGCCTGCTGGGTACCTTCCTGGTACGCTCCGGCGTGCTGGTGTCGGTGCATGCGTTTGCCTCGGATCCGACCCGTGGTCTGTTTATTCTCGGCTTCCTGCTGGCGGTGATCGGCTCCTCCTTGCTGCTGTTTGCCTTTAAAGGCTCGCAGGTGAAGAGCCACGGCAAACACGAGCTGTGGAGCCGCGAGACCCTGCTGCTTTGTAACAACATCATGCTGGTAGCGGGTCTGCTGACCGTGCTGCTCGGTACCTTGCTGCCGCTGGTGCACAAGGAGCTGGGGCTGGGGAGCATCTCTATCGGTACCCCCTTCTTCAACCACATCTACAGCTGGCTGATCATCCCGTTTGCCCTGCTGCTGGGGGTTGGCCCGTTGTTTCGCTGGCGTCGTCAGGAGCTGGGGGAACTCAAAAGCAAGGTGGTTGTGGCACTGGTGCTGAGTCTGGCCGCAGCCTTGCTGTTGCCGCTGCTCTTTGCCGAAACCTTCAAGCCGTGGGCGGCGGTAGGGATTGGTCTGGGCGCCTGGATCATCGTCACCAGCGTGCAGGAGACCTGGGCGCGAGCGACCCACAAGCACAGCTTTGCAGTCGGTGTGCGCAAGCTTGGCAACAGCCACTGGGCCATGATCCTCGGCCATGTGGGACTGGCGGTCAGCATCATTGGTATCGCCTGCACCCAGAACTACAGCATCGAGAAGGATCTGCGAATGCAGGCGGGTGATCGGGTGCACTTTGCCGATTACGAGTTCGTCTTTGCCGGGATCAAGGAGAAGAACGGCCCCAACTACGATGGCTTCAAGGGCGTGCTGGAAGTGCACAAGAATGGCAAGCAGGTCGCCCTGCTCAAGCCCGAGAAGCGGATGTACAAGGTGACCCGGATGCCGATGACCGAAGCGGCCATCGATGCCGGTATCACCCGCGATCTCTATGCGGCGCTGGGGGAACAGCTCGACAACGGAGCCTGGGCTGTGCGGATCTACTACAAGCCGTTCGTGCGCTGGATCTGGTTCGGCGGCGTCTTTATGGCCATTGGTGGCGTACTGGCGATGCTCGACAAGCGTTACCGTTTCGGCCGTCGTGAGGAGGAGGCCAAGGCATGAACAAAAAGACCTGGTTGTTTTTAATCCCCTTTATCGTCTTTTTGCTGGGGGCGGTGTTCCTGTTCAAGGGGCTCTACTCAGATCCCACCAAGCTTGAGTCCGTGATGGTGGGTAAAGATGTGCCGGTGTTCACCCTGCAGGACATTTACGATCTGAAAAAGCAGCACGATCGCAGTATCCTGACTGGTCGCCCCATGCTGCTCAACGTCTGGGCTACCTGGTGTCCGACCTGCTATGGCGAGCACACCTACCTCAAACAGCTGGCGGGGCAGGGCATTCCCATCATTGGCATGAACTACAAGGATGAGCGCGACAAGGCGATCAAGTGGCTGGCGGAGCTGGGCAACCCCTATCAGGTTAACCTCTATGATCCGGACGGCATGCTGGGACTGGATCTCGGGGTATATGGCGCGCCGGAGACCTTCTTTATCGACAGCAAGGGGATCATCCGGTATCGCCACGTGGGGGACATCAACCCCGAGAACTGGGCATCGACCCTCAAGCCCATCTTTGATGCCATGAAGTGAGGGGAGTCCTGATGAGAGTATTTATTGCTTCCCTGCTGCTGTTGCTGGGATGGGGGGTGCAAGCGCCGGCCATGGCCGCTATCGATGTCTACACCTTCGACAACGACAATCAGGAGCAGGTCTTTCGCGAACTGACCAAGGAGCTGCGTTGCCCCAAGTGTCAGAACCAGGATATCGCCGACTCCAATGCGGGGCTGGCCAAGGACTTGCGCGACAAGACCTACCAGATGGTGCGCGAGGGCAAGGATAAAGAGGAGATCGTGGATTACATGGTGGCCCGCTACGGCAACTTTATCCTCTATAACCCGCCCCTGATGGCCTCCACCCTGATCCTCTGGCTCGGTCCGCTGCTGGTGATCCTGATTGGTGGCGCCGTGGTCGTGATGCGCAGTCGCCGGCCCCCTGCGGTGAAAAAACAACTGGATAACGCCTTGAGCGAGGAGGAGCAGCGCCGACTGGCCGAGCTGCTCAAAGAGGAAGAGAAACAATGACCGCTTTTTGGATAGTGATTGCGGGCTTGCTGGTGCTGGTGAGTCTGGCGCTCGTCGTGCCTCTGTGGCGTGGTGAAGGCAAACAGAGCATCAGTCGCTCGGCGCTCAACAAACAGCTCTATCGCCAGCGGCTGCTGGAGATTGGCGAAGAGCGCGAGCAGGGTGTCCTGGCTGAGGAGTCCGACTCGCTGGTCGAGCTGCAACGAAGTCTCTTGGATGATATTCCCGATGTGGAGCAGACTGCCCGCAGTGGCAAGAGTCTGATCTGGATCCCGGGTGTGCTGGTGCTGTTGGTGGTGAGTCTGGGGCTCTACTACAAGTTGGGCTCCTGGCAAGATGTGAGCCGTTGGCAAGATGCCAGCAGCCGTCTTGGCGAGCTGAGCAACCGCATTTTGGTGGAGCGGGATGCCCAGGTGACCGAGCAGGACCTGCTGGATTTCACGCTGGCACTGCGTACCCGCCTCAAGGATGAACCTAACGACTACCGCGGCTGGCTGCTGCTGGGACGTTTGGCGCTGGATGGCAATGATCCCGAGATGGCCAGCGAGGCGCTGGAGCGGGCCTACACGCTTGCCCCCCAGAAGTCGCTGGTGGCGGTGCCTTACGCGCAGGCGCTGATGATGACGGGGGATGAGGCGCAAGCGGATGCCCTGTTGCAGGCTGCTATCGCGCAGGATCCGGACAATATTGAAGCGCGTTCCGTCTATGCCTTTATGGCGCTGCAAAAAGAGGACTTCCAGACCGCGCTGGCTCGCTGGCAGGCGATGTTGCCACTGATGGAGAAAGGTACCCCCCGTTACGTGATGGTCGAGCGCTCCATGGAGTATGCCCGCGCGCAACTTAAACAGCGCGGCATCGAGGTGACGAATTCAGGCGCAGCCAAAGCGGGCGCAGTTGAGGGACAACCGCTGGCGGTGAAGGAGGGGGAATTCCCCATCCACGTCACGTTGGCGGCGGGCATTCAGATGCCGGAAGATGCCCATCTCTTCGTCTTTGCCGTGGTGCCCAACGGGCCGCCTATGCCCATCGCCGTGAAGCGTATCGCAGGGCCAACCTTGCCTGTTACCCTGTCACTCGGGGATGGCGATGCCATGATGGAAGGTAGCAAACTGGCGGCCTATCCGGAGCTGCAGTTCAAGGCACGTCTCTCGCGCGGTGGCAATGTGATGAACAAGGAAGGAGCCTTCGAAGGGGTATCCGGGCCGGTCAAGACGGCCGAGATCCCTGCTGCTCCGATTGACATCCGCATCGATCACGCCCTCTAATATGCCTTTGGATAACCCGGCTCCTGGATAGGAGCCGGGTTATCTATACTTCTGATAAATCAAAATAAAACGTCAGGACAATCATATGTATCTTCGTTCAGGGGCCATACTGGCAGCCCTCTTGCTGGCTGGCTGTGCCGGTGGCCCACCCAAGCCTGGCCCAGAGAGTCTGGATCTCAATCCCGGCATGAATAATCCGGGAGCCACCAGTACGGCGGCCGATCCGCGCGATCCCTTCCAAGGGGCCAACCGGGCCATGTGGGCGGTCAACTATGATGTGCTGGAGCCCTATGTGGCACGTCCTGTGGTACATGCCTATGCCCGCTACATTCCGGTAGGGGTGAAGGATGGCATTGCCAACTTTGTTGCCAACTTTGATGAGCCAAGCAGCATGGTGAACCATCTGATCACCGGTGATTTGAAAGGGGCAGGCACCAACCTGGGGCGCTTTACACTCAACACCACGGTCGGTCTGCTGGGTATCTTCGATGTGGCCAAACATGCCGGCCTTGAGCGCAACAAGCTGGAGATGGATACCGTGCTGGGCAGGGCCGATATCGGTAATGGTGCCTACATCATGGTGCCTGTTTACGGCCCGACTACCACCCGGGAGCTGGTTGGCGATGCGATTGACAGCTTCTACTTCCCCTATGCCTTGTTAACCTTCCCGATGAAGGTTGCACATTGGGCACTGGATGGCTTGGGCACACGTGCCAAGCTGATCGATCAGGAGCGGATCATCGACAACTCCCTCGATCCTTATGCGCTGACCAAGGACTTCTACCTGCAATATAACCAGGGCAAGGTGACGGGCAAGCAGACCGAGCTGAAAGCGTCTCAGCAAGAGCAGGCTGACGATGCCAATCTGGATGAATACATGGACGAGCTGGACCAGTAAGCGGGTCATCTCGATATGTAAAAGGCGCCTGCGGGCGCCTTATTCATTTACGCAGCCCTATCGAGATAAAAAAACGCCCCGCAGTGCGGGGCGTTTTGGCAAGCGAGGCTGATTAAGCAGCCAGATTCTTGGCCACGAATTCCCAGTTAACCAGAGCCCAGAAGGTTTCCATGTACTTCGGACGCAGGTTGCGGAAGTCGATGTAGTAGGCGTGCTCCCACAGGTCAACGGTCAGCAGCGGGGTGGTACCGGCTTCAGTCAGCGGGCAGCCGGCGTTGGAGGTGTTGACGATAGCCAGAGAGCCGTCAGCTTTCTTCACCAGCCAAGTCCAGCTGGAACCGAAGTTGCCGATGGCAGACTTGGTGAAGGCATCTTTGAACTCGGCGAAGGAGCCGAATGCCTTGTTGATGGCATCAGCCAGGGCGCCAGTCGGCTCGCCACCGCCATTCGGGGAGAGGCAGTGCCAGTAGAAGGTGTGGTTCCAGATCTGGGCGGCGTTGTTGAAGATGCCGCCGTTGGAGGTCTTGATGATCTCTTCCAGAGACTTGCCTTCAAACTCGGTACCCGGCACCAGATTGTTCAGGTTGACCACGTAGGTGTTGTGGTGCTTGCCGTGGTGATATTCCAGAGTTTCCTGGGAGATGTGCGGTTCCAGAGCGTTGATTGCATAGGGCAGAGCGGGAAGTTCGAATGCCATTTTCTACTCTCCATTGGCTGGACCGTGCGAAGGCGACGGTTGCAAGACATTGCGTACTCTTTTCTATATGTGAAAAGAGTTGTTTTTAAAATGATGGGGCTGGGTAGCCCAAAGCCAAGGGATTGTAGCAGTATCAAAGATGGCCTAACAACTCTTGATTGGCGCCATGATCGCGATCAATCCTGTGTGGGTTCTTTGCACAATTCAAGCCGGGTCACCTCTTTGTCAGTTTGTGCTCGGGCAAGATTGCAGTAGAATGGCCGCCGAAATCGCTCTAGTGAGGCACCTATGGAAACTATTGAAAAGATTAAGCAGCAGCTGGCTGACAACCCCATCATCATCTACATGAAGGGCTCCCCCAAGCTACCCAGCTGTGGCTTCTCTGCCCAGGCCTCCCAGGCTCTGATGTCCTGCGGCGAGCCGTTTGCCTACGTTGATATCCTGCAAAATCCGGATATCCGCGCCGAATTGCCAAAATTCGCCAACTGGCCGACCTTCCCCCAACTGTGGGTTGAAGGTGAGCTGATCGGTGGCTGTGACATCATGATCGAGATGTTCCAGGCTGGCGAGTTGCAGGCTCTGATCAAAGAGACTGCTGCCAAGTACAAGAAAGATGATGCTGCAGCCGAGTAATCGGTTCTGTGTTGTCGAGGGGGAGCCATATGGGCTCCTTTTTTTATTGTCTCGGTTCTGGCAGGCAAGCAACTGATTGTCGGTTGCAAAAAGCAACGCAATTGCCCTGAAAAATCTAATCTTTACGGCTTTGTTTTGGAGTTGTTAATTATATACTTTGCCAATATCTGATTACTTTTTTTAATCCATTTGGATTCAAGTGTTGCTGCCATCACATTTTTTGATAATTTCACCTAAACGCAGTCTCTTTGTAGATTTTTTTGTGTTTATGCTCACATTAATTGCAAGTGATAGAACCTAGTATCGCTTCGCCCTGTGAAATAAAACCCTACAAATTAATAAATAAAAAGAGATTTGCGATGAAGATGTATAGCAATCTGCCCATTGGTCTTCATGATATTACTGAAGCCAAAAAAAGACTGACCAATCATATATACAAGACCGCGCAACTACCCTCTAACTACATCAGTGAACGTTGCCATGGCGAGGTTTACCTCAAGCTTGAAAACATGCAACGTACAGGTTCTTTTAAAATTCGTGGCGCCTTCAACAAGCTCAGTTCATTAAGTCTGGAAGACCGACAAAAAGGTGTTGTCGCCTGCTCGGCGGGCAATCATGCCCAAGGTGTATCACTCTCCAGTGCTATGCTGGGAATTGATGCCAAGGTGGTCATGCCTTGCTGTGCCCCCAAATCAAAAATTGCTGCAACCAGTGACTATTCAGCCAAAGTGATCCTCCATGGAAATAACTTCAATGACACCATTGCCAAAGTCAGCGAAATCGTGGAGATGGAAGGTCGCGTATTTATCCCCCCCTTCGACGATACAAAAGTGATTGCCGGCCAGGGCACCATTGGCCTGGAAATTATCGAAGATTTGTATGATGTCGATAACATTATAGTGCCGATCGGTGGCGGTGGTTTGATTGCCGGTGTTGCCATGGCTATCAAATCTATTAATCCGACCATCAAGGTGATTGGTGTGCAATCCGAGAATGTGCACGGTATGGCGGCTTCTTTCTATGCCGGCACCATGACCAATCACAGAACCAGCAGCACGCTGGCCGATGGCTGTGATGTGGCAAGACCCGGTTCACTGACCTTCGAAATCGTCAAACAATTGGTGGATGATATTGTACTGGTCACCGAGGATGATATTCGTCACAGCATGGTTGACCTTATTCAGCGCAACAAGGTGATTACCGAAGGGGCGGGAGCTCTGGCCTCGGCAGCGCTGCTCAGTGGCAAGCTGAAACATTATGTCGAAGGTAAAAAGACCGTCAGCATTATTTCGGGTGGCAATATTGATCTGACCCGGATCGCCGAAATTATCGAACAGAACAATATTCGTCAATTTAGCCTGTAAGGAATGCAGTCATGATATTAGACAGTGTTGTCACCGGCAGTAAAGAGAATACGCGTGCATGGCGTAAATCGGATACCACATGGGGATTAGGTCTTTTCGGTACTGCTATCGGGGCGGGGGTCTTGTTCTTTCCCATCCGGGCCGGATATGGTGGCCTGATCCCAATATTAATCATGCTGGTGCTGGCTTACCCCATTGCATTTTATTGCCACAGGGCGTTGGCCAGATTATGTCTTTCTGGCAGTAATCCATCGGCAAATATTACCGAAACCGTTGAAGAACATTTTGGCAAGATGGGTGGAGTGGTAATTACCTTCCTCTATTTCTTTGCCATCTGCCCACTGCTGTGGATATATGGTGTGACGATCACCAATACCTTTATGGCATTTTGGGAGCATCAACTACAGTTGGTTCCGCTTAATCGAGGTGTGGTTGCACTGGCATTGTTGATGTTGATGGCATTCGTGATCTACTTCGGTAAAGATCTGATGGTCAAGGTGATGAGCTATCTGGTCTTTCCCTTTATTGCCAGTCTGATCGTTATCTCTCTCTCCCTCGTCCCGTACTGGAACAGTGCCGTCTTTGATCAGGTCAATCTGAGCGAGATATCGATGTTTGGTCACGATGGTATTCTGGTTACCGTCTGGCTGGGGATCTCCATTATGGTCTTTTCCTTCAACTTCTCGCCGATTGTCTCCTCTTTCATTGTCTCCAAACGGGAAGAGTATGAGCAGGAGTTCGGGCGTGATTTTACCGAGAAGCGCTGCTCGAAGATTATCTCCGGTGCCAGCATGCTGATGGTGACCGTGGTGATGTTCTTTGCCTTCAGCTGCCTCTTTACCCTGTCACCGCAAAATATGGCGGAAGCCAAAGCCCAGAACATTCCGGTGCTCTCCTATCTGGCCAACCACTTCTCCTCAATGACGGGCAGCAAGTCTGCGTTTGCCACCACTTTGGAGTATGCGGCGTCCATCATTGCGCTGGTTGCCATCTTCAAATCCTTCTTTGGCCACTATCTGGGGACGCTGGAAGGGTTGAACGGCCTCATCCTCCGCTTTGGCTACCAGGGCGACAAGAGCAAGGTTTCCAGTAAAAAACTCAACATGGTCAGTATGTTGTTCATCATGGGGTCGACCTGGCTGGTCGCTTATGTGAACCCCAACATCCTCGACCTGATTGAGGCCATGGGGGCGCCGATCATCGCTTCCCTGCTCTGTCTGCTGCCGATGTATGCGGTGAGCAAGACACCGGCACTGGCAAAATATAAAGGTCAGGCCAGCAACCTGTTTGTCACCATCATCGGTGTGCTGACCATCCTGAATATAGTTTCCAAGCTGTTCTGAAAACCTTTTCTGCAAGTCATCAGCCATTCAGGCCCCCTGGCGGGTCTGCATGGCGCAGTCAGAAGTGCGCAATAACCTGTTCTTGGTTGGCCCAATTATGTAGGCCCAGGGCAAGGCTATCCGTGATTTGGCCACCACACACAGTGGTAAATATGTTCTGACTGCAGTGACTCGACATTATAAATATCGAGGCGATGTAATGAAGTGTGATTCGTTGGTTCTGGTTATCAATTGCGGCTCTTCGTCGGTCAAATTCTCGGTACTGGAGAGTCAATCCTGTGAGGTGGTGATATCCGGTATGGCGGATGGTATTGAGACGGCCCATCCACAATTGCAAGTGGGTAAAGAGCCCGCAATGTCATTAGCTGAAAATAACCACACCTGTGCATTGGCTGCCATCGCGGCTGAATTGAAAAAGCGCGATCTGCTGGATTCGATTGTGCTGATTGGTCATCGGATTGCGCATGGTGGTAGTGAATTTAGCGAAGCCGTGATCATTGATGAACATGTATTGGCCAAAATAAAGCAGGTGTCACCCTTGGCCCCCCTGCACAATCACGCCAATTTAAGCGGCGTGATGGCCGCCCGCCAGCTATTTCCCGACCAGCCCCAAATTGCGGTATTTGATACCGGCTTTCACCAGACCCTGAAGCCGGAAGCCTATATCTATGCGCTGCCTTACCAATATCTGCAGGATTACGGCGTGCGCCGCTATGGCTTCCATGGCACCTCCCATCGCTATGTTGCCGAGCAGGCCTGCGTATTCATGGGGCTGGATGAGCAGCATGCCGGTCTGGTTATCGCCCATCTGGGCAATGGCGCCTCTGTTTGTGCGGTACAGGATGGCAAGAGCGTCGATACCTCGATGGGGATGACGCCGCTGGAGGGGCTGATCATGGGCAGTCGCAGCGGTGATATCGATTTTGGCGCGCTGGCCTATATCGCCAGCAAGACGGGGCAATCCATCGAGGATATCGAGCGGGTATTAAACAAGCAGTCCGGCCTGCTGGGCATTTCGGGGCTCTCCTCGGATATGCGTGTATTGGAAGCTGCCTATCACGAAGGACATCCCGGGGCAAAATTGGCCATTCACGCTTTTGTCCATCGTATTGCCCGCCATATCGGCGGCCATGCCACCTCATTGCGCCGGCTGGATGCCGTTATTTTCACCGGCGGGATCGGCGAGAACTCGGCCTTTATCAGAAAGCTGGTATGCGAACGACTTCAGGTATTTGGCGTAGCGATCAGCGAGCCGTTTAACCAGCGTCCCAATAGCGAGGGCTGCCGGGTAATTTCGGCGGCAGAGTCCATGGTACTGGCGGCGGTTATTCCCACCAATGAAGAGAAAATGATCGCGCTGGATGCCATTCGTCTGGGGCAGCTGGTTCGTCAGGCCGAGTGCGTCTGACATCTTCCACTCTTGTGTCATGAGTAGTGAATGAGGTTTATTTGATGAAAGTTGATATGCAATTGGATCAGGATAAATTCCGTCAGGCATGGCAAGGGTTTACCGGTGAAAACTGGAAGCACGAGATCAACGTCCGTGATTTTATCCAGCAGAACTACACCCCCTATGAAGGTGACGAACAGTTTTTAGCAGATGCGACCGAGGCGACCACCACTTTGTGGAACAAGGTGATGGAGGGGATCCGTATCGAGAACGCCACCCACGCACCGGTCGATTTTGATACCAATATTGCCACGACCATTACTGCCCACGGGCCAGGTTATATCGAGCAGGGGCTGGAAAAGATTGTTGGCCTGCAAACCGACAAGCCCCTTAAAAGAGCACTGCATCCATTTGGCGGCGTAAATATGATCCGCAGCTCTTTTGAAGCATATGGCCGGGAGATGGATCCCGAATTTGAATATACCTTCAGCGAATTACGCAAAACCCATAACCAGGGCGTGTTCGACGTCTACTCTCCCGAGATGTTGCGCTGTCGAAAATCGGGAATTTTGACCGGTTTGCCGGATGGTTACGGCCGTGGTCGCATTATCGGAGATTATCGTCGGGTCGCGCTCTATGGCATAGATTATCTAATCCGTGAGCGGGAGCTGCAGTTTGCCGATCTGCAACCGGCGCTCGAGCGGGGAGAGCAGCTGGAGCAGGTGATCCGCCAGCGCGAGGAGCTGGCCGAGCACAAGCGGGCACTGGTGCAGATCAAGCAGATGGCGGCCAGCTACGGCTTTGACATCTCCGGGCCGGCGCGCACTGCCCAGCAGGCGGTGCAGTGGCTCTACTTTGCCTATTTGGCGGCGGTGAAGTCGCAAAATGGCGGGGCCATGTCCCTCGGTCGTACTGCCACCTTCCTCGACATCTATATCGAGCGGGATCTTAAGGCGGGGCTTATCAGCGAACAGGATGCCCAGGAGCTGGTCGATCACTTCATCATGAAGATCCGCATGGTACGTTTCCTGCGTACCCCGGAGTTTGACTCCCTCTTCTCCGGCGATCCCATCTGGGCGACCGAGGTGATTGGTGGCATGGGGCTGGATGGTCGTACTCTGGTGACCAAGAACTCCTTCCGCTACCTCCACACCCTCAAGACCATGGGGCCAGCGCCTGAGCCCAACCTCACCATCCTCTGGGCGGAAGGGCTGCCGCGGGCCTTCAAGACCTATGCGGCTCGCGTCTCCATCGATACCTCATCCCTGCAGTATGAGAACGATGACCTGATGCGCACCGACTTCGAGAGCGATGATTACGCCATCGCCTGCTGCGTGAGTCCCATGGTGATCGGCAAGCAGATGCAGTTCTTCGGTGCCCGCGCCAACCTCGCCAAGACCCTGCTCTATTGCATCAACGGCGGGGTGGACGAGAAGCTTAAGATCCAGGTTGGCCCGAAAGTGGCGCCCATCATGGACGAGGTGCTGGATTACGACACCGTCATGGCCAGCCTCGACAGCTTTATGGATTGGCTGGCAGTGCAGTACATCAGCGCGCTCAACCTTATTCACTACATGCACGACAAGTACAGCTACGAGGCTTCGTTGATGGCGCTGCACGATCGCGACGTCTATCGCACCATGGCCTGCGGCATTGCCGGTCTGTCGGTGGCGGTCGATTCGCTGGCGGCCATCAAGTACGCTCGGGTCAAGCCGGTGCGCGATGCTGACGGGCTGGCGGTCGATTTCGTGATTGAGGGGGAGTATCCCCAGTACGGCAACAACGACGAGCGGGCCGACTCCATCGCCTGCGATCTGGTCGAGCGCTTCATGAAGAAGATCCAGGCGCTGCCGACCTACCGCAATGCGGTACCGACCCAGTCGATCCTGACCATCACCTCCAACGTGGTCTATGGCCAGAAGACCGGCAACACCCCGGATGGCCGCCGCGCTGGCGCGCCGTTTGCGCCGGGGGCTAATCCTATGCACGGTCGGGATCGAAAAGGGGCGGTCGCCTCGCTCGCCTCGGTGGCCAAGCTGCCGTTCAAATACGCCAAGGACGGGATCTCCTACACCTTCTCCATCGTGCCGGGGGCGCTCGGCAAGGAGCCGGCCAATCGCGAGAGCAATCTGGTGGGGCTGATGGATGGCTACTTCCATCATGAGCGGGATGTGGAAGGGGGTCAGCACCTCAACGTCAATGTGATGAATCGCGAGATGCTGCTGGATGCCATCGAGAATCCGGACAAGTACCCCAGCCTGACCATCCGGGTCTCCGGTTATGCGGTGCGCTTCAACGCCCTGACCCGCGAGCAGCAGCAGGACGTCATCTCCAGAACCTTCACCAACATGATGTAACTCTCATGCCCGGGGTGAGCAGGTTTGCTCCGGGCCTACTTTTTGTTTGTCAGCACGAGGAAGTAACAGATGCGACAGGTTATCACTACCAAAGCGGCGCCGGGCGCCATCGGCCCCTATGTGCAGGCCACCCGGATTGGCAACATCCTCTACACTTCCGGTCAGATCCCGCTGGACCCGGTGAGCGGCGACGTTGCGGAAGGGATCGAAGCGCAGACCCTGCGCTCCCTGCAAAACGTACAGGCGATTGTCGAGGCGGCAGGCGGCGAGGTGCGCAACATCTTCAAGACCACGGTGTTTGTCTCGGATCTGAACGACTTTGCTGCGGTGAATCAGGTCTACAACGACTTCTTCACCGAGCACGATGCCATGTATCCGGCTCGCTCCTGCGTAGAAGTGGCTCGGTTACCGAAGGATGTGAAGATCGAGATAGAGGCGATTGCTGCGCTGGAGTCCTGACGCGGCGATCCTTATCAATAAAAAGAGCGGCAGCCCGAGGGCTGCCGCTCTTTTTTCATCGAACCCGCCGTGCGCGATAAGGGCGCAAGGAGCAGGTCATTCTGGATCAGGCGATCCGTTCGATACGAGCCATGTAGAAGCCGTCGAAGCCGGTCTCGGACGGGCTCACGGTGTGATCGTCACGCAGACGGAAGTTTTCGTTGGCGGCGAGGAACTTGTCCACCTGCTGGCGGTTCTCCTCGGGCAGGATGGAGCAGGTTGCATAGACCAGCAGGCCGCCGACTTTCACCATCTGGCTGTAACGCTGCAGGATCTCTTCTTGCAGCGCGACCAGCACCGGCAGACGCTCGGCGGTATCACGCCACTTGGCATCCGGATTGCGCTTGAGTACGCCTAGACCGGAGCAGGGCACGTCCAGCAGTACGCGGTCGGCGCTCTCTTTGAGGCGCTTGACGGTCTTGCTGCTGGTGATGACCCGGGTTTCCACGTTGTGGGCACCGGCGCGACGGGCGCGCTGCTTGAGGTTCTCCAGCTTCCACTCTTCCACATCCATCGCCAGCAGACGGCCTTTGCCCTGCATCATGGCGGCGATGTGCAGGGTCTTGCCACCGGCACCGGCGCAGGCGTCGATGACGCGCATGCCCGGGGTGACCTCCAGAGCCGCAGCAACCAGCTGGGAGCCTGCGTCCTGCTGCTCGAAGCAACCATCGGCAAAGGCCTTGGTACGGAACAGGGCGGCGTCCGAGGTGACCTGCAGGGCAGTCTCCACACCATCAACCGGAATGGTGGTGACCTGCTCTTTGGCTAGAATGGCTTGCAGCTCATCACGGGGGCACTTGAGGGTGTTGACCCGCAGGTAGCGCTTGGGCATCCAGGCCAGAGCGGCACGCTCGGCAGGCCAGGCTTCCCCCAGCTGCTCGCTACCCAGTTTCTCCAGCCAGCTCGGGCAACCATCCATCAATACCGGGTTCTTCTTCGCCTCGGTCAGACGTCGGCGGAATGCTTCTTCATTGAAGCGATCCAGGGTCGGGTGGTTGGGCTGGGCAATTTTGTGGAAGGCATGCCAGCTGTGCAGCAGCGGCCAGACATTCTTTTCGGCCTGACGCACCTGAATACCGGTGAGGAAACAATAGAGGCTGAGACGGCGCAGCAGGTCGCCGGTGACCAGGGCAATCCTTGCCTGTTCTTGCGGTTTGAGTTCGATGCCGGAGAAGTGACGGGCATAAGCGCGGTCGAGGGTAAGACCCTGACCGAGCACATCGTCAATAATGGCAACGACCAGATCCCCGAAACGGGGCAACAGTGGGGATTTGAGCATGAGATTAACCTTGGCCAGATAAAGATGAACCGCACCTTTGTGAAGAGGGACAGTTCTAAAATTGACAAATCCGCGCAATGATAGGGGTTAGATGGGGTTGGCGCAACACTCCCCATGGGTGAGTGGCTGAAACAGTGGCGCCGGGCTTTTTGATTCGGCGGGATAATGATGCCGGTAATGGTTCAAAAAAGTGCATGACTACAAGGATGACAAAGATGCATGTGACCAGTAAGTGTTCGTTGGCCTTGTTGGTGGCCAGTTTGTTGGGGTCAACCAGCCTGATGGCCAGCGAGTGGAGTACGGTAGCCGCCAGAGCGACTGCGGAGCAAGGTTATGAGGTGCGGGCCAATCAGTTTCGGGTGGCCAAGGTGCCGCTCGACTATTTTGCCGGGCTGCAAGCCGGGGCGAGTGAGCTGACCCTGCCGCTGCCCGATGGGGGGGAGGTCACCTTTGCTCTGGAAGCCTACGACTTGCTGCCTGCAGATCTTGCCGCCAAGTATCCGCAGATCCGCACCTTCAAGGGTCACAACCCGGCGCATCCGATAGAGACGGGGCGCTTCGATCTGGGGCCGCAAGGTTTCCACGCCATGTTCAGCCATCAGGGCAGGATGGTGTTTGTCGATCCGCTGCGCAATGCCGAAGGCTATGCCGTCTATTACCAGCAGGATGCCCATAGTCGATTGGAAGAGGCTGCAGATGAGGTGATCGGGCCCAAGCTCAGCAAACTGGTGCGCAAGGTGCAAGTGGATGGCAATGTTCGCAAGCGCTACGTCATTGCCATTTCGGCGACAGGAGAATTTACCCAATACCACGGTGGCTCCAAAGCGCTTACCATGGCGGCGATTGCGACCTTGCTCAACCGCGTCAATCAGGTCTATCAACGGGATGTGGGCGCCGAATTCGTGCTGGCCAGTGGCAATGACAACCTGATCTTTACCGATCCAGCCAGCGACTTGTTTGCCAATGATAATTCGGATGCGCAGACCAATATCGGGGTACAGGCTTATTACTTTACCAATATGCAGCTCGGTAATTTTGATATCGGCCATGTACTCAATACCGGTAGCGGTGGTCTGGCCGGTTTGGCAGTGCTCTGCACCAATCAGAAGTCTGGCGGGATGTCGGGTTCACCCACACCGGTGGGAGACGCCTTCTTCGTTGACTATGTGGCTCATGAAATTGGCCACCAGTTTGGTGCCGATCATACCTTCAACGGCACTACCGGGAGTTGCGGTGCTGGGACCCGGGTTGCGAGTCAAGCCTATGAGCCTGGTAGTGGCAGCTCCATCATGGCCTATGCCGGTATTTGTGGTGATGAGAATATCCAGACTCACAGCGACCCCTATTTTCATAGCAAGTCCATCGAGCAGATGCGTGCGCACATGGCGACCGTATCGACTTGTGGAACCACACTCGTGTTGAGCAATAATGCCCCGCAGGCAGCAGCAGGGGGGGACTATGTGATCCCTGCCAATACGGCCTTTATGTTAAAAGGGGCTGGTGGAGATCTGGATAATGATTCTCTGCTCTACAACTGGGAGCAGATCGATCTGGGTACTGAATCGAGTAGTGCCGCCACCATGATTGACGATGGCTCCCGGCCGCTGTTTCGTTTTGTCTCTCCCACGGCATCGCCGGAGCGGATCCTGCCGAGTTTGCCATCCCTGCTCTCCGGCACGCTTGCCAAAGGAGAGGCCTGGCCGACTACCAACCGGGATCTCAATTTCAGACTGACGGTGCGTGATGGTCAGGGTGGCGTTGCCAGTGATGACATGAAAGTGCAAGTGATCAATACCGGCGCGGCATTTCGCATCACCAATCCGTTTTACGGGGTGACTCTCACTCCGGGGGCCAGTCAGGCCGTAGCATGGGATGTGGCGGGCACAACTGTGGCGCCGATCAGTTGCAGCAAGGTGGACATCTCGGTGACTCAGGATGAGGGCGTAAGCTGGACAATGCTTGCCGCCGGACAACCCAATAACGGCGCAGCAACGGTAACGTTGCCTGCCGATCTCACCAGCAGCGTCAGGCTGAAAGTGGCATGCAGCGACAATATCTTCTTTGCCATCAGTCCCCTCAAATTGCCTCTGGTGCAAGGTGGCTCGACTTCAGGTGGCGGCGGTGGTGGCGGGGCGCTCGGATTGTGGACGCTGGCTCTGGCACTGCTCGGCTGGCAACGGAGGCGTACATGAAGGGAGTCCCTCTGTTGCTGCTTGTCATGCTCGGCGGTTGTCAGGCCGATGCCAGCACGCTGGAACAGGAGCTGAGTGCAAACCTCGCCAGGCAGGATTACCGCCTGATAGTGATAGCAGGGCGGGGAGAGTTCGCCCCCGGTATTGCAGCCGAGCAGCAGGCAGAGGCCAAGGCGCGCTGTGGCAAGCGTTATCTGGATGGATTGGGCGATGTGATAAGGCCCGGTCAGCAAGAGATACATGCCAAGTTGAGCGCTTACGCCAGCGAGTATAACCAGCGTATGGTGATTCATTGCCCAATAGCATCGGGTGCTGGCAAGCAGTAATACACCAATGAACCAATCCAAATGGAGGGGATATTCATCCCCCTATCTATCCGTGAAGGCGCCAATGGCGCCTTCACTTTTTCCGTTGTTGAATGGGGCCAGTCTGTATTGCCTGAGATGGGGGAGCGCGGGTGTAGCACGATTTTTCAGCGTGACAGAAGTTTTGTGCGAATTTTCTTTTCTGTCTGTCACGCAGATCGTCAATTGACGCTGCACCATACTTGTTGTCACCAAGGTAGGGCAAGGAGGCTCTATGAAGCATGGCATTGCGGTGATTATCACCAGTTTGTCTGTTCAGGTTGCAGCAGAACCACAGTGGACCTTCATGGATGAAAACTTGGAAAGGGGAGGGGTCTATGATGTGCGAGCTGAAAAGGTCAGAGTGGTGGTTCCTGACAAGCCTTTTGAACCCGGGCATCTCGCCAGTGTATTGACCTTGCCATTGCCGGATGGCACTACGGTGCAGTTTGATGTTCATCCCAATGCCTTGCTCCCGGAGCCTTTGGCCCAGCGCTACCCTTCTATCAATACTTACAGTGGGAAGGCTATCGATCGGGCAGCGGATACAGGCCGATTTGATGTCACCATACATGGTTTTCACGGTATGTTTACCCATCAGGGGCGTACCTTTTATGTCGATCCGCTTCAGGACGGTTTCTCTTATGCCGTTTATGAACAGCAAGATGCCTGGCGGCGACAGGATGTGGATCAGGTGATTGATCCTCATGGTATCGAGCGTGAGCGAGCTGTGCTGGTCGATGGCAATTTGCGCAAGCGCTACACCATCGCCATCTCGGCAACCGGGGAATATACTCAGTATCACGGTGGTACCAAGGTTGCAGCACTCTCGGCCATTGCAACACTGCTTAATCGGGTCAATGAAGTCTATCGCCGTGATGTGGGGGCCGAGTTTCAGCTTGCAGCTGATACGGATAATGTGATTTTCACCGATCCTGCGACGGATCCTTTCACCAACTCGACTCAGGATATCGCAATCAACCAGACCCAACAGGGGGTGTTGCTCAATCCTTCTTTTGATCTGGGCCATCTGCTGGCGACATCAGGCGGCGGGGTGGCGACCCTGAGATCTTTATGCAACCCTTTCAGCCGTTCACGGGGCATGACCGGAGGCTCACAGCCTATCGGTGATGCGTTCTTTATTGATTATGTGGCTCACGAATTGGGGCACCAGCTGGGGGCCGAGCACTCCTTCAATGGCATGGCCGACAGTTGTGCAACAGGTCGCAAGGCTAGCTCAGCCTGGGAACCGGGCAGTGGCTCGACCATCATGGCCTATGCCGGGATCTGTGGTGAGGAGAATCTGCAGGTTAACAGCACACCTTTTTTTCACAGCAAGTCGATCGAGCAGATGCGGGCTCTGATGGCCTCTCTGCCCTCCTGCGGCACCGACCTGGCGCTTGCCAATAACGCGCCGGTTGTGGATGCGGGGGGCGATAGGGTGATCCCCGCCAATACGCCTTTCACTCTTGTCGGTAGTGCGCTGGATCTGGATGGTCATCCCCTCAGTTACACCTGGGAGCAGGTTGATCTTGGCAATGCATCCTACAGCGTGGCAACCATGGTGGATGATGGAACCCGCCCGCTGTTTCGCTTTGTTTCACCAACATCGGATCCCCGTAGAACATTGCCCGCCATGAGCTCTCTGATATCGGGTGTCTTGGCCAAAGGAGAGGCGTGGCCTGCGACCAATCGCAATCTCCAGTTCCGCCTTACCGTACGTGATGGTCAGGGGGCGGTGAGCAGTGATGAAATGGTGGTTCAGGTGATCAATACCGGCGCGGCATTTGCCATCACAGCTCCGCAGATCGGCGCCATGGTGGCGGGTAGCACTCAGCTAGTGACATGGAATGTTGCCGGGACCGATCAGCCTCCTATCAATTGTCCCAGAGTGGATTTGGCACTGACACAGAATGGTGGTTCTACGTGGACTACGCTGGCAAGCGGGCTTGCCAATAACGGTTCGGCCAGTGTGGTGTTGCCTGCACCGTTGACCAGCACGGCCAGGCTGAAGCTGGCATGCAGCAATAATATTTTTTTTTCTATCAATGGGATAAGAGGTAATGCGTCTGCCACTACGGAAAGTGCAACTGTCATTACCGACAACAATGCGGGTGGCGGCGGTGGTGGTGGTGCAGTGAATCTTATCGTGATCCTCCTGATGGGAGGGGCAGCCGGATGGCGCAGGTATTACGGTTAGCCGTCAGTTTGCTGTTTCTATATATCTGCGCAGCGCCTGTTGTGGCCGCATCACTGACCGAGGCAATAGATGAAAGTCTTGCTGCTCAGGATTATCGGCTCATCGTGCGTGGCGGGCGCGGCGGTATGGCTCCGGGGGTTGTGGAGTCATTGCAAGCAGAAGCGAGAACCCGGTGCGGAGTCCGTTATCTGAAAGGGTTCGGTGATGTAATTGAGATGGGCAAGGAGTCTGAGTTTGAGCAGCGGATTGACTATGCCACCCGATATAACCGACAGATGCTGGAAAGGTGCATGCCGGAGGCGATTTCAAGGCCGTAGTGGCTGTTTCACAACGGCGTGTAAATCGGCATGATTGGAGTTATAACTCTAATATTCCAAACATAGTGATAGTCTCATGGGAATGATTCGATGACTCACATATGAGCCCCTATATACTTTTTTGGAGTTTTAACTCTATTAAAAAGAACTGCTGAAAATGCTAACAAAATGAGCTGTTTATAAACTATGACTCACTAACTTTATGATTTTAAATGAAATAAAATCCATTTAATTTTTATTGAAAAAGTTGAATTGTGATTTGCGTCACGTTATTCTCGCCGGCTGTTCAGTCAGGTGATTAATAATGATGAAGTTCACAATAAATGCAATCTCAGTTGTCATCGCAATGTCAGCCAATATCGCGCTGGCATCCCCATGGCATATGATCGAAAAACGCAGCAAGCAGGCCGATGAACCTGTAAGGGCTCGCGCATACAATATCTTTGAGGTAGAACCGGATTTTTTAGAAAATCTGCGCTTGGGCCAAACCGTGATTGCGCTACCATTGCCTGATGGCAAGATGGTGCAATATGAATTGGAAGCCTATTCCGTATTACCGCCTGCGCTGGCAGCAAAATACCCAGATATCATGACCTATAAAGGGCATGAAGTGGGTACCGCCAGCAATACCGGTCGCTTTAATATTTCTCCACGCGGTTTTAACGGCATGTTTATGCATGCTGGAGAGCAGGTGTTTGTCGATATTCAGCGCAACGGTACCTACGCTGTCTATTACAAAAAAGATGCACATTCAATGAGTGGCAAGAATATCAATGAGATCATTGACAAGTCCGAGCCGAAAAAAAATCTAGAAAATAATACTGAAGCGGCTCGTAACGAGGCTAGTTATAGCAAGGCAGCGCTTACCCAGTACAGCATTGCATTCTCTACCACTGGTGCATATACCAAGTTCTTTGGCGGCAAGGCGCAAGCCTTGGATTCACTGGCTGTATTGGTTAACCGTTTAAATGAGGTGTATGAAAGGGACTTGGGTGTTCGTTTCGTATTGGCAGAGGGAAATCACAATATTATATTCGAAAATCTTGCTGACGATCCTTTTGTGAATGGTAGATATCCAGGTGAAACAAGAGATACTCTTATAAATGCTAGAGTTCAGAGAGAGAAACTGATTAGTAGAGAGATTGGTTATTTCGACCTTGGCCATGTATTGACCGCGGGTAAAGATGCAGGTTCGGCGAGGGTTGGGTCATTATGTGATGACATAGGATATTTTTATTCATCCAGGTCTCAAGCTGTTACAGGAAATATCAATCCTGTTGGTGATGCATTTTTTATTGACTTCGTTGCGCATGAAATTGGCCATCAATTTGGCGCCAATCATACCTACAATGCAAATGGGACACAAAGAGAGCCATCTATGGCATGGGAGCCAGGCAGTGGTAGTTCAATAATGGGTTATGCGGGTTTGATGGGGGAGCAAAACGTACATCTCAACAGCGAGGCTTATTTTCATAGCAAGTCGATTGAGCAGATGCTGCAGCATATCATCGCGAGAGAAGCCAAAGCGCAGAAAGGGGAGATCGAAATCAAGGACGCAGCGATTCTTGCACCGACTATCGCATCGCGTTGTGGCGCCTCTATTCCGAGACAGAATGGGGACAATTTGGAGCCGGAAATTACCGAAGTGCCGCCAGTGCATGTGATCCCTAAAGGTGTGGCGTTTAGCCTGAGTGGTAAGGGCAGTGACCCTGATGGTGATGCACTTGTTTACACTTGGGAGCAGGTTGACCTGAGTGATGATGCAACGACGAGTGGCCATCAATTGAGCTCCGGGTTCCTTGCTACCGGTCCCCTTTATCGTTACGCCGCGCCGACAACATCCCCGGTTCGTCACTTTCCTTCGCTGGCTACCCAGTTGAAAGGGGAAGCTGAGAAAGGTGATGTCTGGGTCAATGTGCCGCGCACCCTTAACTTCCGTCTGGTCGCCCGTGATGGCAAAGGCGGTGGTGCCTATGGTGAGACCTCGGTCGAAGTGGTCGATACAGGTTCACAAACCTTCAAGATATTGCCAGCCCCTGACCAGCGTATTCTGGTTGGTAGCCCGACCACAGTGAATTGGCAAGTAGCTGGAACCGATGGTGGCCGCATCAACTGCCAGCGGGTCGATATCAGTTATAGCAACGATGAAGGCAAGAGCTGGCAGCCGCTGGTCAATGGCGTGAGCAACAATGGCGCTCATGAGGTAACCATTCCGGCCAATGCTGGCAGCGCTGTTCGCCTCAAGCTGGCCTGTAGCGACAATATCTTCTATGCCATTACGCCAAAACTGGCGACTAAGAGCAGTAACACACCGGCTCCCCAGCCTGAAAGCAATGGCGGCGGTGGTGGTGGCGGTTCGACCGGTCTGTTCGCGCTGTTGGGCCTTGGTATCGCTGCGCTGCTGCGTCGTCGTGAGATCATGAGCTACTAAACCAGATAACCCAAGGGTGAGATTACCCATCTTTGGCAAATTGATGAACCAAGCGAAGAGGCGTTAGCCTCTTCGCTTTTTTTGTATGGTTTACAAGGTCGCTTTATCGAGCGCACAATGCCTGCGTCACTCTCTTGATGGTCGTGGAACCATTATTTATTTGAAGGAAAATCAAGATGATGGATGTTGCTGATCTGCGCCGTGAGTATACCCGTGGCGGTCTGCACCGGGCCGATCTGCCGGCCGAGCCGCTGGCGCTTTTCGAGAAGTGGTTGGCGCAGGCCTGTGAGGCCAAACTGACCGATCCCACCGCGATGGTAGTGGCGACCGTCGATGCCGATGGTCAGCCCTGGCAGCGCACTGTGCTGCTCAAGCACTACGACGCCCAGGGGATGGTCTTTTACACCAACATGGGTAGCCGCAAGGCGCAGCAGCTGGAAGGCAATCCCCGTATCAGTCTGCTCTTCCCTTGGCATACGCTCGACCGTCAGGTACATGTGACCGGTCGGGTGGAGAAGATGAGCACCTTCGAGGTGATGAAGTACTTCCACAGCCGTCCCAAGGATAGCCAGATCGCAGCCTGGGTCTCCAAGCAGTCGACCCGCATATCGGCCCGTGGCGTGCTGGAGGCCAAGTTCCTCGAGCTCAAGCAGAAGTTTGCCAATGGCGAAGTGCCGCTGCCGAGCTTCTGGGGCGGATTCCGGGTGATGATCGAGACGGTGGAGTTCTGGCAGGGGGGCGAGCACCGGCTGCACGACCGCTTCTACTACACCCGCGACGGGGATGGCTGGCATATCGAGCGTCTGGCTCCCTGAGCGCGCTATTCAAATCTGTTTTCACAAGGAGTGTGTATGCGTCTGTATGGTGATCTGCGTTCCGGCAACTGTTACAAGGTGTGGCTGCTGGCCCGCTGGCTGGAGCTGCCCCTTGAGTGGGTAGAGGTGGATATTCAGGCGGGGGATACCCGTACCCCCGCATTTCTGGCCATGAACCCCAACGGCAAGATCCCGGTGCTGGAGATTGGCCAGGGCGATACGCTGGCGGAATCCAACGCCATCCTCTTCTATCTGGCGCAAGGCAGTACCTTGTGGCCAACCGATCCGCGCCAGCAGGCCGAGGTGCTCAAATGGATGTTCTTTGAGCAGTACAGCCATGAGCCCTACATCGCGGTGGCCCGCTTTATCGTTCACTATCTCGGCCGACCCGAGTCGCAGGAGGCGAGGCTCGACGGTCTGAAAGCCGGTGGCGAGAAGGCGCTGGCGGTAATGGAGCAGCAGCTGAAACAGAGCCCCTACCTGTGCGGTGATGCGCCTACCATCGCCGATATCGCCCTTTATGCCTACACCCATGTGGCAGAGGAGGGGATCTTCTCCCTGCAGGGGTGGCCAGCTATCCGTAGCTGGATCGCCCGTATCGAAGCCCATCCCCGTCACCTGACGCTGCCAGCGGCCTGTCAGGCCAGCTGATGGAACTGCTGATCGAGGCCAGTCTGTGGCAACCGCAGTGGGCTGCGCTGTTGTTGCACTGGCAGCAGCAGGGTCATCGCTGGCAGCTGCTACTGGGCAAAGAGGCGGCGGCTGCCCTCGATCAAACCGATGTACCCTGGGCGAGCAGCCCTCCAGACGGGGTGCTCTGCCCGGGAGCCCTGCTGGCTGCCTGGCTCGATGGGGATCTGCTGGCGGATTTTCATGTTGATCCCAGCCGCCAGATCCTGATCAGCGCCTCTACCTCCCTATTGACCCTCGCCAGGGAGCAGGGACTGCTCACCCTTGGCCCTGTGGGGGCCGATCTGCCGCTCACCCCCGAGGCCGATTTGGGCGCCGTGCTCAATCGCCTGCTGGCGCGCCGCGTGACGGTGCCGACCCTGGCTGAGGGTCATCCGCTATCAGGCGTCGTGCTGCGACCACTGCAGGCCGCCGATGAGCGCGAGATAGTGCGCTACTGCAGCGACGAGGCGCTGGCCCGCTACACCCTCAATATTCCTCACCCCTATCCGCCGGAGGGGGCCCTCGACTGGCTGGCGCTCAGCTGGCGCAAGGCGGCGCTTGGGCTTGGCTGGAGCTGGGCCATCACCTTGCCAGAGGAGCAAGGTGCGGCGCTGCTTGGGGTGATCTCCCTGCACTGGAATGGCGAGCTCGCCTGGTGGGTGGGCGTGCCCTGGCAGAATCGCGGTCTGGCGACTCGGGCCGCTGGCTTGGTCAAGGAGTTTGCCTTTGACCAACTGCAACTGCCGGCGCTGACGGCTCGCCATATGCCGGACAATTTAGCCTCCGGCCGGGTGATGGCAAAAGTGGGGATGCACTATCGCGGGCGGCGCCATATCAGTGGTCGCCAGCCGTGTGAGGTGAGTTACTGGCGGCTGGATCGCGCTCCCTCCTTACCCAATCCTTTGCCCGAGGAGATTTCCCGCTGGCTGGCTGATGAGCGGATCGCCGTGGTGATCCTGTGGGATCCTGTAACGTTGGATCGGCAGAGTGCCAACGGCAAGCTGGCCATCTCGCTCTTTGTGGATGAGAGGGGCGCGGGGGAGGAGTCCTGCTCTATTCGCTGCCCGCCGCATCTTGAGAGGTCTCTGGAGGTGCACTGTTACCCCGTCGAACTGCTGGAGCAGGCCGAACCGGAGCAGTTGTCCCATCTTGGCGGCGTCTTGCTGAAAGACAGGGATGAACAGGGGCTGGCGTGGTTGCTGCAACTGGCCGCGCTGCAGCGTCAAGGGCCCGAGCTGCTCAGCCGCGAGGAGCGCGCATCACGGCGCCACTGGTTCAAACAATTGATGGCGCAGGCGCTGGGCGGCAACGGTGATTCTTCGCAGATACGCTATCAGCAGTTACGGCTGCTGGTGGAGCTGCCGGAGCTGGTCGACGAGCTGGATGGCTGTTGGCATCAAACGCCCGAACTGACCTTTGAGCGGTTGGCGCGGGAGGCTCCCGCCCTCTGGCTTGCCTACCGGGAGGCGATGAACAGGGCCACCCCGGCTACGCTAACCGCTTTGCAGCAACAGTTTGCAGCTCGTTTTCCTGAGTGCACCCTCCCATTTTTGGACAAAGGTACTCAGAATGACCAGCCGTTGTGTGGAATAATGCCCGCTCTGCTGTACGAGGAGTAATACCTGATGTTGAGAACCGAGCGCCCCGGTGACATGCTGCCGGTCTATGAGCTGCTGAGTGCCGCCTTCGGTCGTTCCGATGAGGCCGAACTGGTCAACCGCCTGCGCGAATGTGGCGCTGCCGTGGTGACCATGGTCGAAGAGGAAGAGTACGAGTTCATGGGGCACCTGATGCTAAGCCCGATCACCATTAACGGCATGGAAGGGCCCTGGCTCGGTCTGGCGCCGGTCGCGGTTCATCCCGACTGGCAAGGCCAGGGGATTGGCTCGGATCTCATCCGTGAAGGGCTTGATACGGCGCTTGAGATGGACTGGAAAGGGGTGGTAGTTCTCGGGGATCCGGCCTATTACAGCCGTTTCGGTTTCCGCCCGGCCAGCGAGTTTGGCCTGCACTGCATCTATGAGGTGCCTGCCGACTGCTTTATGGCGATGGAGCTGCAGGAGCACGGTTTTGCGGGTGTGCAGGGTGAGGTGCTCTATCACCCCCTGTTTGATGAACTCCCCGACGAGCTGCCGGACGCGCAGGCAGAAGTGTCCCATTTATAGCGAGACGTCACAGCGACAAGCCATAACGAAAAAGCCCTCATCGAGGGCTTTTTCATCTTGTATTGGTCCCTGCCGGGCTTATTCGAGCAAATTGGCTCAGGCAATGATATCGAGCTGGGTACCCTTGCGATTATCTTCACCCACCATGTCCCCCATCTGCTGGGCGAGCGGGCTCTGCTGGAATTGCATGTAGTCGCTGAGATTCTGCTGGCGCTGGTAGCGATTCGCAGCCTGATACATATCAGCCGTGCTCGGGCCCGACTTGCTGTCGCTCTCCTGACCGCTGGCCTCCAGGTAGCGCTCCACCACGGCTTTATCTTGCTGGTTAGCCGTATAAGAGACAGCCAGGGTTCTGCGAGCCGTTGCTTTCTCTTCGCTCTGTGCCTGTAATTCATCCTTCTTGATCAGCGCTTCGTTACGGGCCTGATTGACCTGTTCGGGCGTGACAGCCGGAGAGGAGGGATATTTGCCGTAATCGGGCAGTGGCATGGGCCGGGAGGTGATTTGCATGGTGGCGCTTCTCTTGTGAACAGGGACGGACGCATGATACTCATCCATGTTAGCTCAATAAATCACCACTTATCGGTTCGTCAAGAGTGGGTTCAGCTTCGCGCATCGATTGTTAATTGAACCGCCTCTGAGTGACAAAAAAGGCGCCATAAGGCGCCTTTTTATCCTTCAGTTACCGCCGGATCAGTTGAAGAACCAGTAACCGCGGTTGACCAGACGGGTCAGCAGTTGCAGGAAACCGGCCTGATCGGCCAGCTCCACCATGTCGGCTTGAGTGATGATGTCTTTGTCACACAACAGCGAAATGGCTTCCGCATCTTCGCTCTGCAGAGTCCAGGCTTCACCGTCGATGAAGCACTGCTGGCTCTCGCCGCTAAACCAGACGCTGCGCAGACCCGGCACCTTGATGGCGGGCTCGCCCTGGGTCAGCAGGTCGGCTACCTCCTCGGCACTGTAGTCCGGCTCGACCGGATTGACGTCCAGATCGTGCTTGGCCTCGGAGATCATGGTGCCGAACCACTCCTTGAACAGGGTCTCGTCATCGAGGGCCTGTTGCATCAGCTCGCGCAGACGGTGCAGCTCGTGGGGCTGGATCTCGCCGTGACGGGCGCGGGGCTTGAGATCGGCATCGCCGTAACGCTCGGTACGCACCTCGTTGTCGATCAGGTGATCGGCAAAGGAGGAGATAAGTGCTTTGGCATCCGGCGCACGGAAGCCCACCGAGAAGTTCATGGAGGGCTCGATGGCGTAGCCTTCGTGGGGGAATCCGGGCGGAATGTAGAGGATGTCGCCCGGCTCCATGATGACGTCGATGATCGCCTCGAACGGCTCGCAGTGCAGCAGGGCGGCGTGGGCGGCAAACTCGTTGAGCGGCTTGGCATCGCCAACCCGCCAGTGGCGTTTGCCCAGACCCTGGGTGATGAACACATCGTAGTTGTCGATGTGGGGGCCGACACCCGCGTGAGGGGTGGAGAAGCTTACCATCACATCGTCAAAGCGCCAGCCCGGGATGAACTGGAACGGTACCGCCAGCTCGTTCACCTCTGGGGCCCAGTGGTTGCAAGCCTGTACCAGAATGGTCCAGTTCTCTTCGCCCAGATGGTCGTAGGATTCGAAGGGGCCGTGGGCAGCATCCCACTTGCCGTCGAAACGGGTGACGAGGCGGGACTCTACCACCTCTTCCATGGCCAGACCCGCCAGCTCGTCCGGGCTGATGGGATCCTGAAAGTCGGTGAAGCCACCTTTGATAAGGAGCGGGCGCTTCTGCCAGTAGTGCTCAAGGAAGTGAGCGATATCCAGATTGAGTTCGTACATGCTGTTTCTCGTGTCTCGCAAAGAGGTTTTGCCCAAGGCAGGCTTGGGAAAAGCCACTCGGGAGCCTGCCGTGGCAGGGAAAATAACAGGGGCCCTGTGGCGTATCGTGCACAGGGCCCCTTCGTCACTGCCGGTTGGCTTACTTCAGCAGATCAACCAGACGTTGGGCGTCACCTATGTAGTTGGCCGGGGTCAGCTTCTTCAGCTCAACCTTGACCGCTTCCGGCAGCTCCAGGGTGTCGATAAAGGTACGCATCCCTTCGGCATCGACGCGGCGACCACGGGTCAGCTCCTTGAGCTTCTCGTAAGGCTTCTCGATACCGTAGCGGCGCATCACGGTCTGGATCGGCTCGGCCAGCACTTCCCAGTTGGCATCCAGATCGGCGGCCATGGCGGCGTCGTTGGCTTCCAGCTTGGAGATACCCTTGAGGGTCGCCTGATAGGCAATCAGGGAGTAACCCACCGCCACACCCAGGTTGCGCAGCACGGTAGAGTCGGTGAGGTCACGCTGCCAGCGGGAGATGGGCAGCTTGCTCGCCAGATGCTGGAACACAGCGTTGGCCAGACCCAGATTGCCTTCGGAGTTCTCGAAGTCGATGGGGTTGACCTTGTGCGGCATGGTGGAGGAGCCGATTTCACCGGCGATGGTGCGCTGCTTGAAGTGACCCAGGGAGATGTAACCCCACACATCGCGGTCGAAGTCGATCAGGATGGTGTTGAAGCGGGCCATGGCATCGAACAGCTCGGCGATATAGTCGTGCGGCTCGATCTGGGTGGTGTAGGGGTTCCAGGTCAGACCCAGGGAGGTCACAAACTCCTCGGAGAACTGGTGCCAGTCCACATCCGGGTAGGCGCTGAGGTGGGCATTGTAGTTGCCGACCGCACCGTTGATCTTGCCGAGGATCTCCACCGCCATGATCTGCTTGAACTGGCGCTCCAGACGGTAGGCGACGTTGGCCATCTCCTTGCCCATGGTGCTCGGGGTTGCCGGCTGACCGTGGGTGCGGGAGAGCAGCGGCATGTCACGGTACTCGTGAGCCAGACGCTTGATCTCGCTGATCAGCTTCTCGCAATAAGGCTTGATGACCTCTTCGCGGGCGGTTTTCAGCATCAGACCGTGGGAGTTGTTGTTGATGTCTTCCGAGGTGCAGGCGAAGTGGATGAACTCGCTGACAGCCGCCAGCTCCGGGTTCACTTCAACCTTCTCTTTGAGGAAGTACTCCACCGCTTTCACATCATGGTTGGTGGTGCGCTCGATCTGTTTGATGCGGGCGGCGTCGCTCTCGTTGAAGTTGCTGACGATGCCGTCGAGCAGGGCGTTGGCTGCCGCGCTCAGGGCAGGGACTTCCGGGATCCCGGCGTGGCTGGCCAGTTTTTGCAACCAGCGCACCTCGACTTCGACGCGAAAACGCAGCAGGCCGAATTCGGAGAAGATAGGGCGCAGGGCATCGGCCTTGTCGCCATAACGACCGTCAATCGGGGAAACAGCAGTCAGCGCGGACAGCTCCATGGGGTGAACTCCTGATGATTTGTGTGGGGGATCCGTATCCACTCGCGCGTGGGGCTGAGTCGTCATCAAGGCGGATGTGCGGCTGTTCACCCTGATGTTGACCTCGCTTGCCCGCGCGCGAGCCGATGATTAGTAACGTTTGGCCAGCTCCACCATCTTCTTGCGGGCGAAGATGATCTGGGTGCGGCTGCCACCGAGCTGACGCCACAGCACGCAGGCACGAATGCCCGCCAGCAGCAGGGCGCGCACCTTGTGCTGCACCAGCGGCTGCTGCAGGAACAGCGGGGTACCCGCCACCTGGATGCGCGGCCCGATGGGGCTGATAAGATCGCTGTAGATGCTCGCCATGTTGGCCAAAATCTGCTCGTCGAGCAGATCGAAGTGCTGTTGCTGGCGGCCAATTTGGCTGATCCGCTCACCCAGCATATTGAGAATGTCCTTGCGCTTGGCCAGCTTGCGCTCCAGCGCAATCAGGCTCACCACGTAGCGGGTCAGCTCGGCATTCTTCTGGCTGCCGTCGGCACCCAGCTGCTCGACCAGCGCACGGTAGCCGTCGCGAATGGCCAGATGGGTGTTGTTGAACACCTCGAGCGGCTGGCTCGGGTTGGTCACCAGAATGCTGGAGAGGCTCTCGCGCAGGGCGGCCTCGTCACAGCTGCCGTCTCGGGCCACCTTCTGCACCAGATACGCGGCCTGGCAGATGCCGGCAAAGGCCATTGTTCTGTCTTGGAATTTATCGCTCACGTCTGCTGCCTTCTGTTAAGGATTCAAACCGGATGGCTGAAACGTTGTTCGATGATGCCGCCGCCCAGACACACTTCCCCGTCGTAGAAGACGGCGGATTGGCCCGGGGTGACCGCAGCCTGTTTCTCGTCGAAGATGACCCGGATGGTCTCGTCGTCGATGGGCTGGATCAGGCAGGGGATATCCTGCTGGCGGTAGCGGGTCTTGACGGTGCAGCGACGCGGCTCGCGGATCGGAGTGCGATCCACCCAGTGCAACTGGCTGGCAATCAAACCATCGGAGTAGAGACGGGGATGCTCGCCCTGCGCCACCACCAGCACGTTGCGCTCGACCTCTTTGTCGACCACGTACCAGGCCTCTTCGGTGGCATCTTTACGACCACCGATGCCGAGCCCCTTGCGTTGGCCCAGGGTGTGATACATCAGACCCTGATGCTCGCCGATCACCTTGCCATCCACGGTCTCGATTTTACCGGGCTGGGCGGGCAGGAACTTGGCCAGGAAGTCCTTGAACTTGCGCTCGCCGATAAAGCAGATGCCGGTGGAGTCTTTCTTCTTGGCGGTGATGAGATCGAGCTGCTCGGCGATGCGGCGAACCTCGGGCTTTTCCAGGTCGCCAACCGGGAACAGGCTCTGACCCACTTGCTTCTCGCTCAGGGTATAGAGGAAGTAGCTCTGATCCTTGTTGGTATCGAGACCGCGCAGCAGGCGCGGGCGGCCGGTGCTGTCGTCACGGCGCACATAGTGGCCGGTAGCGATGTAGGTGGCACCCAGCTCTTCGGCGGCAAATTCGAGGAACGCCTTGAACTTGATCTCCTTGTTGCACAGGATATCGGGGTTCGGCGTGCGGCCAGCCTTGTACTCTTCGAGGAAGTGCTCGAACACGTTGTCCCAGTACTCGGCCGCGAAGTTGATAGTGTGGAGTTTCATCCCCAGCTTGTCGCAGACGGCCTTGGCATCAGCCAAATCCTGGGCGGCAGAGCAGTACTCGTCCGTGTCGTCTTCTTCCCAGTTCTTCATGAACAAGCCTTCGACCTGATAGCCCTGCTGCTGGAGCAAGTAGGCCGAGACGGAAGAATCCACGCCGCCGGACATGCCGACGATCACCTTGATTTGGCTGTTGTCTGTCATTAGTCGAAGTTACCAGTTCGTTTAAACGGGGCGTATTCTACCAGAGTTTTGCGCCCCCGGTCACATATCCATGCCGCAGTTCCCATCAGGAGCCTGATAGCAGGAAATCGTTTTTCTATTTGTTGGCACCATGATGAAAAAGTGGCGCCAAACGGTCCCGTATAGCCTGTTTACGATCTGTCACGAGAGGCCGTCAGCAAGGTAAAGAGCAGCGCAGGAACCGGAACGTATAGATATACGTGAGCTTTCCTGATTGCAAACAAGCGAGCAGCACATGAGCCTTGATCACGGCCTCGTAGTAAGAGCGTGGGCAGGCTTTCAGATGAAGGCCTTGAGTGCCGACAGCGGCAGCCGTGTCCCCGCCAGATAATCCTGAATGCACTGCCACACCAGCGGGCTTCTCAGGGCCGGTTTGCACTCGGCGATCTCCTCCAGGGTGAGCCAGTGGCAGGCGAGGATGTCGCCATCAGGATCCTCTGGATGGTGCTGACCGGGCGCTTTTTCAAGGTCGAAGATGATGGCGGTGCGCACATAGGTGGCCTCGCTGTCGGCCGGTTTGTAGAGATAGGTGCCAAGCCAGGCGGTAGGCGTGGCGGTCAGCCCCGTCTCCTCTTTCAGCTCGCGGCAGGCGGCGGTGAGCAGATCTTCACCGGCCTCCACATGACCGGCGGGCTGGTTGAAGCGGCGCTTGCCTTTTATCTCCTCTTCAACCACCAGAAAGCGGCCCTGCCACTGCACCAGGGCGGCGACCGTCAGGCGCGCCTCCATGCGGGCGTGGCTGGTGGTCGATTGCTCTGCCTGATTGCTCATCATGACTCCTTGTCGTTGCTATCGGGATTGCCCGCACGGGCGGGTCTGCGTGCCGTTCCTCGCCCGCTGCTGCGGGGTTTGCCGCCGGTCGGGTTTGAAGTTGAACGCTCGGTTGGGTGAGTGGTGCGGGGGCGCTCGTCCCGTCTCGGCTGGCTGGCCCGCCGTGGCGCATCCCTGGCGGTATGAGCGCCTGAACGGGATGAGGAGGGACGCGGGCGGCTGCTGGAGCTCGGCGCCAGCTCGGGGGCGGGCAGGCTGCGGCTCTCGCCGGGTGCCAGACCATCCAGGGTCCAGTCGCCGATGGCGTAGCGAATAAGGCGCAGGGTGGGGTGGCCGATATGGGCGGTCATTCGCCGCACCTGCCGGTTGCGCCCCTCGATGATCTTGATCTCCAGCCAGCTGGTGGGGATCTCCTTGCGCTCGCGAATGGGCGGATTGCGCGGCCACACCGCAGGTGCATCCATGATGCGCGCCCCGGCGGGCAGGGTCATGCCGTCATTGAGCTCCACACCGGCGCGCAGGGCGGCCAGTTTCTCCTCGCTCGGGAGCCCTTCCACCTGCACCCAGTAGGTCTTGGGGGTCTTTTCCCCCGGCTGGGTGAGGCGTGCCTGCAGCTTGCCATCGTTGGTGAGCAGCAGCAGCCCCTCGCTGTCGCGATCGAGCCGCCCTGCGGCATAGATGCCGGGCTCTTTGATGTAATCCTTGAGGGTCTCGCGGCCCGCCTCGTCGGTGAATTGGCAGAGCACCATATAGGGCTTGTTCAGCAGGAGCAATTTGCGATCCTCTGGGGCCAGCTCCGGTTTGCGGGGGGATGCATGGCGGGGTGCGGCTGGTTTGGCCGCCGTGCGCGGGGCGTTATCGCGCGGCGCGCGGCTGACAGAGAGACGGGAGCGGGGAGATTTCATCGGATACACACTTCAGACAGACGATGGCAGCGAGTGTACCACAGGGTGCTGAGGGCAGGATGAATGGCTGTGGCGTCACAACAAGCAGTGCCCAGAGCCAATTCGCCTAGCTCAGCAAGCTCTCAATCACGATAGCCTGACGGGCGGGGGCCGAGCCTGCCTGCAGCAGGGCGTGGCTGACCACATCGTCGATCATCGCCTGCGTCAGTCGGGTGAGGGGCCGCAGGGTCTCCCGTCCGCTACCGACCGGCACCGCCAGCAGAATAATGGTCTGCACCTGCCCGATTTGAGAGCCCCACTCGATGGGCTCCTTGCAGCTAAGCAGGGTCAGCGCTGGCTGGCTGATCCCTTCGCTCAATACATGAGGCATGGCAAGGCCGGGGCGGATGATGGTGGCCGATACCTGCTCGCGCCGCTCTACCGCAGCGGTCAGTGTGGCGCGGTCGGTGATCAGCTCGGCGGGCAGCAGATCGATTAGATGCTCGAGGGCCTCGGCTTTGGTCAGCGGTTCGGGGCTGTGGGCCAGCTGGCACAGGGCAAAATGGTAGTCGGGCAGGGCGTTGGCCAGTCGCAACTCCGCCAGCGCGGCGGTGCGCGGGCGCACCAGCGGTTGACCCAGCTCCCCGCACCAGCAGGTGAAGGCCATGTGGGCGAGCTCGGCATCGCATCCTTCGATCTGCAACTGGCAGAGATCGCCGGGCTGGGTGGCGAGGGTCAACAGGGAGAGCTGGTTGCTTGCGGCAACGGTCTGACGCCGGGTGAGGTTGGCACAGCGGATGGTGGATTTGAACATCCCCACCAGCCGGTTCAACTGCTTGGCCTGGGTGATGCTCAACCCCTGCTGGCAGTAGAAGGTGATCTCGCGGGTCAGCATCAGGCCGGGATCGGCAGGGCCTTGAGTACGGCGTTGGCATCCAGCAACACAGTTTCCAGTCTCACCTGATGGATGGTGCAGCCGAGGAAGCGCTCTTTCTGCTCAATCTCAATATCGGAGGCAATCAGCACCAGGTCGGCGCTGGCAATATCGCGGGCGGTCAGCATGTTCTCCATGCCCATGGCGCCCTGAGTCTCGACCTTGATCTTGAGTCCCAACCCAGTGGCGGCTTTTTGCAGGGCATCGGCAGCCATATAGGTATGGGCGATACCGGTCGGGCAAGCGGTGACGGCGACGATCTTCATCTGCTCTCTGTGATGCTGACAAGGGGGAGCAACAAGATAGCGCCTGCGGGGGGCTTTTACCAAAAGCGCATATGAAAAGTGGGATCTTGATGGGGATATGCCTGCCCCTTGAACGGCAGTGCAGGTTCATGCCGGGCCAGTCGGGTGTCTAGTTGCTTCAAACAACAAGGGCCACCCCGGTGGGTGGCCCTGAACAATCTGCGTCTGTTGTTATGGCTATCAGGCGGTCTGGGCGGCCAGTTCGGCGGCTTTCAGTTCGCGCTTGATGCGGCGGATCTTGCGCTCTTCGGCGACCGCGACACAACCCATCAGTACCAGACAGGCGGCGGCTGCGATATCCAGCGCGGCGAAGGTGCCGGTCCAGCCGGTCAAGCCAAAGATGGGGGTGCCATCAGCGATCATGCCCAGACCCAGTTTGGCGAAGCTGTCACCGATGAGGTAGGCAAAGGTGCCCTTGACGCCATCGGCCACGCTGATGCCCTGCTTGGGGACGAAGCCCACGGCGGCGACGCCGATCAGCAGTTGCGGACCAAACACCAGGAAGCCCAGGGTGAACAGGGAGCCCAGGAACATGAACTGGGTGGTTGCATGCTGGTAGAGACCCAGGGTGGCGATGATCAGCGCCAGTGCCACACAGGCAACCAGACCACGACGGCCATTGGCCAGATCAGAGAGGTAACCCCACATCAGGGTGCCGACCAGAGCGCCCACTTCGAAGAAGGTAAAGCCCTGAATGGCCACGTCTTTGGAGAAGCCCAGCTCCTGGTGGGCATAGACGGTAGACCATTGGTCGATACCGATACGCACCACGTAGAGGAAGATGTTGGCAAAGCAGAGCAGCCAGATCACCTTGTTGAGCAGCACGTACTTCACGAAGATCTGCCACTTGGTCAGCTGCTGCTCTTCGGTAGCGATATCCTCTTCGCTCGCCACTTCGTCAAACAGCTCTTCCACCTTGCCAAGGCCATAGGCTTCCGGTGAATCGCTACCAAAGCGCAGGCCGATAAAGCCGACGATCAGCGCGATGATGGAGGGGAAGATAAACATGCCGAGCACGTTGCCATCGAACAGGTAGTTGGCACCGAACAGCGCCACACCGGCTGCACCGGCACCGCCCACGTTGTGGGAGAGGTTCCACATACCCAGATAGGTGCCGCGCTTGTTGCGAGGGGTCCACTTGGTGATGGTGGAGTAGCTGCACGAACCGCCACAGCTCTGGAAGAAACCGCTCAGGGCATAGAAGAAGATCATGAAGTAGAGGCTGAAACCTGTGCCGCCCATGCTGGCACTGAAGCCCAGCATGCACAGAGCGGAGAGGATCAGCATCAGTGGCAGGAACTGCTTGGTGTTCTTGCCGTCGGCATAGTAGGAGACGATGGTCTTGCCCACCCCGTAGGTGATGGAGAAGCCAAGGCCGATCATGCCAAGCTCGGTCATGGAGAGACCGTACTCCTGGATCATGTCATTTTGCGCAATGTTGAAGTTCTTGCGGATCAGATACATGGTCAAATAGCCAATAAATACAACCAGATAAGATTGCATAAACGGCTTGAACCAGAGCTTGCGCCGGGCTTCGACCGGCAGGTCGAGGGTGGGGACCCGGACCTGTTGGAGCAATTTCAACATCTTCGTTCATCCTCTGCGAGATAGACGGTATTTCCGCCGCGCCCCTCATTTGTAGATAGGTTGTTCGAGGTCACGCCACGGAAGGGGGAACGGAACGTCGGGGCTGTCAGCCGTTGCTGCGCTCGACGCTCCATCCATATAAACCCGGGCCCGGCACGGGATGACGGGGCACATTGCCCGTCGCGGTGCGGGTCACGACATCAGGTGGGATGACTCTAATAAGAGGGGCAAAAAATGGCTTGAGAGCCATCCCTAGTGGGGCTAGGAAATTTTCCTAGTTTTTGCGCTTTCGCGGACAAAGCGTGAGAAACATCACACCGCTGACGCCGGATTGCTGCCATTTCAGCCAGTTTGGCGCTCTGTGTGAGTGCTGGGCTGAGGAGGGGAGAGGCCAGAAGGGAGCCAGGGAAAGGAAAGGGGAGAGACGAGGAAGAGTGCTTATCGACCACCATTTCGTGAGTGTCGATATTGGGGAATACGGCCCACCAGCCATCCCCAAAAAACAAGAGGCCACCCCGTGGGGTGGCCTCTTTTATGCTCTACGAGCCGCGATGGCGAGGGGTACTCAGGCCGCCTTGGCCAGAGTTACCTCATCACTCTTTTTGACCCGCAGTTTTTTCAGGGCAACCGCCACCACGCCGGTCACGATGGCACCGCAGACCATGCAGAGCAGGGCCAGCAGCGGCTTGTTGACCGCACCCAGCAGGGCCACGATGGGGCCACCGTGGGCAACGCTGTTGGTGATGCCGAACAGGAAGGCCATCACGGCGGCGGTCATGCTGCCCAGAATGTTGGCCGGGATAACGGCCAGCGGGTCACGGGCGGCGAACGGAATCGCCCCTTCGGAGATCCCCACCAGACCCATGGCACCGGCGGCTTTGCCCGCTTCGATTTCAGAGGCATCGAAGATACCCAGCTTGCGACCGAGCACGGTCGCCAGCGACATGCCAAGGGGCGCAGCCGGGATGGCGCAGGCCATGGCACCCATAAACTGGGTCTGACCGGAGGCGATCATGCCGACGGAGAAGAGGAAGGCCACTTTGTTGACCGGGCCACCCATATCAAAGCCGGCCATACCACCGAGCACGATACCCAGCAGCACCAGACTGCCACCGCTCATGGAGAGCAGCATGGCGTTGAGGCCGGTCATCATGTCGGCAATCGGGGCGCCGATAATGAAGATGAATACCGCAGCAATAAACAGGGAACCGACGATGGGGGCGATCAGGATCGGCACCAGCGGTTGCACCATCTTGTGGTACTGGCGGGTGGCAATCCAGCGCACCAGATAGCCGACCAGGAGGCCCGCGATGATGGCGCCGATAAAGCCGGTACCGGCATCCGCGCCGTAGAAGCTGCCGTTGTTGGCGATCCAGCCACCGATAAAGCCCGGTGCCAGCGCCGGACGATCACCGATGGCGTATGCGATATAGCCCGCCAGTATGGGGATCATCAGGGTGAAGGCGGCCACGCCGACGTTGAGGATCTGGTTCCACATGCTCCCTTCCGGGATCTGCATGCCGCTCGAGGTCGGGTTGCCGCCGATGGCCAGTGCCAGCGCAATCAACAGACCGCCGGTCACCACGAACGGGATCATGTGAGAGACGCCGTTCATCAGGTAGCGATAGAGATCGGAACTGCCACCCGCGCTCTTCTCTTCACCTTTTTTATCTTCTTTGCCAGCCACATAGGCGGGGGCTTTCAGGGCTTGCTCGATCAGACCCTTGCCATCCTTGATGGGGGCCTTGACGCCGGTCTTGATGAGCGGCTTGCCAGCGAAGCGGGCCATGTCCACCTGCTTGTCACAGGCGACCACGATGGCGCTGGCGCGAGCGATCTCGTCCGCGGTTGGGCTGTTCTTGACGCCGATGGAGCCGTTGGTCTCCACCTTCACCTCATAACCCAGCTCCTTGGCGGCGCGCTCCAGCGACTCGGCCGCCAGATAGGTGTGGGCGATACCGGCCGGGCAGCCGGTGACACCGATGATAAAGCCCTTGCTGGTGGTCGGGGCCGCGCTCTGCTCCTCTTTCTTGGCCAGCAGCAGCGCCAGCGCATCGGCCGGAGTTTTCGCCGCCAGCAGCTTGGCGATAAAGCCCTCTTCGATCAGCTTGCCGGAGAGCTCGGCCAGCACTTCGATATGGTGATTGGCGCCGCCATCGGGGGAGGCGATCATAAAGAAAATGTGGGACGGCTTGCCATCTTCGGCGCCGTACTCGATGCCGTTGCGGCTAATGCCGATGGCGACCGCCGGGTTGCAGACCGCTGCACTCTTGGCGTGGGGCAGGGCCACGCCCTCTTCAAAGCCGGTGTTGCCCAGCTCTTCGCGGGCCCACAGATCCTTGATAAAGGCCTGCTCGTCGCTGACCTTGCCTTGCGACGCCAGCAGGCGGGCCATCTCGGTGAAGACCTCTTCCTTACGCGTCGCTTTCAAATCGAGGTTGATCAGATGTTCATTGATCAAGGTGGTGATCATAGCGCTCTCCCCGCTTCCGGTGACGGAAGCTATGCGTGAGTACGTATCGACGTACTGGATAAAAATGACCTGATCATTATCGCGGCTCGCCCGCCCCCTCCCTATCGGACAAATGTGCTAATCACTGGATTTTTGTGCGCAGTAAAACGCGATGTGATGAAGATCCCGTTTTCAGGCAGGACTCGCCATTTTTAGTCAACCATTCATTTTTTCTTTAAAAACAGATAAATGAATTGATGTTAGGCTCGCCATCAGATTTGCAATACGCCATATCAATAAATTAATCATCAGCATGGTCTGGATTTATATGTGGTTAAACGGGGCCGTCAGATGTGACCCTTCTCACAAAAAGTCGCCATTTCGCCGGGCGGATTAGGATTTTTATGCGCCATTTCTCCCCCTGCCTTTTGCCCTCGCGGATAGCGGATTGGCGCGCCCTGGAATGATGCTTGGGCGGGCCTTAACGAGTCCCTGAACCTCTTCGTTGGTAAAAATAGTTTGTTGCATATGCCATAAACCGAGCGTATACATGGCATATGCCAATTACGGCAGCATCATGAGCAGACGCTTATCGAGCCGAATGATGCGTGACTAAACCAGTAAAAGTTGATGCGTACGGCTCTTCATCTGGTTGCTGCAAGAGGCTGGGAACATGGCCATGCCAACCGACAAGCCTGCGGGAAGATCCTGAACAAGGGGACGAGTGCAGAATGGCAAGGGGCAGGGCCGGAATATCAACAGTGATAGCAGGAGGTCAAATGACCATCATCACAGCCATTCCGATGAATGACGACCATATCGCAGGACATTTTGCCAAGGCAGAGCGCTTTGTATTCGTAGATGAACAGAGGAGCACCCTGGCAGAGATCGCCAATCCGGTGGCTGGCAACGAGTGCAAAAGTGCGTTGGCGGAGCTGCTTCAGGCGCAGGGGGCCCGTCGTATCGTGTTGAAAAATATTGGTAGCAAGATGCTTGGCAAGCTGCTGGGCAGTGGGCTTGCCGTCTATCAGGCCAGTCAGGGGCGTCTCGCTATGGCCGACATGCTGAGCAATGAGTCGGGCAATCTGACCGAGCTGACATCCGCTGAACAGGGCAGTGCATCGCGCTGCGCAGAGGGGGCTGGCCATCACGGCAAGGGAAGCCGTCAATGCGCTCCCCGTGGCCGCCTTGGCAAAGGGGGTTGCTGCAAGTCAGCCTCCGGACAACAGCAGGGCTGTCAGGGTAACCGTCAGCACAACCACAAGAAATGTTGTGAAGAGTAAGCACAACCGCTAGGCCGAACTGGAGGGGAACGTTGATGGAAAACCTGAATCAAGAGGGTAAGCAAATCCCCTCCATAACCAAGATTGCACATATGCCTGTCACACTGTTTTCAATCATCATGGGGCTGACGGGGGCGGCGATTGCCTGTCGCAAGGCGTTTCCGGATCTGCTGCTGTTGCAGTCGGCAGGGTTCCTGTTCGGGGTCTTGTCTTCCCTGCTACTTGTGACGTTTCTGGTGATGTATGGCTGGAAAATTCTCAGACACAATGACGAGTTCCTGCATGAGCTGAAACACCCGGTCAGGATCAACTTCTTCCCGACCATCTCAATCAGCTTGCTGCTGCAATCCGCCTACTGGGCCAGCTGGCATGATGCAGCGCTGGCCCTCTGGTCGGCGGGCGCCAGCTTGCAGCTGCTCTTCACCCTCTACATCATGAGCAACTGGATCCATCGCGACCATTTCACAATCACCCACACCAACCCGGCATGGTTTATACCGATTGTCGGCAATATCGTGGTGCCCCTGGGGGGCGTGCCGCTTGGCTTTCACGAGATCAGCCTGTTCTTCTTCAGCATTGGCCTTATTTTCAGGTTCTCTCTGCTGACCATAGTGCTCTATCGGCTGTTCTTTCATGAGAGCCTGCCCGAGAAGCTGATGCCCACCATGTTTATTCTGCTGGCACCACCTTCCATCGGATTTATCTCGTATAGCGAAATAGCCAGTTCCAGCGACCTGTTTGCCCATGTCATTTATTATTTTGCGCTGTTTGTATTTATCTTGCTGATGTACAACACCCTCACTTTTTTTTAAACTGAAATTTTTTCTCTCTTCGTGGGCGTACTCATTTCCACTGGCGGCGTTTTCCGCAGCCTCGGCCATGTTTGCCGACGCAACCGGGAATATCATTCCATATTATCTGGCCAAAACAGTGGTGTGTGCCCTGATTGTATTGATCATCTGGTTAATCAGCATGACAGTGCAGTCATTCTATAAAGGTGAGATTTTCACACCGGAGAAATAACGTGATGAAAAATTATCGAGAGATCAATAAAGAACAACACCAGCTTGGCTCTGCTTATCGCAAGAGCAGCCCGGATACCATGAATGCGTTTATTGCGCTGCACAAAGCCGTTATGAAAGAGGACGAGGCGTTGGCGTTGAAATATCGGGAAATGATCGCCCTCGGTATTGGTATCGCTTCCCGCTGCGATGGCTGCATTGCCGCCCATGTTGCCGGAGCCGTGAAGGCCGGCGCTTCGCGAGCGGAACTGATTGCCACCGTGGATGTCGCGGTATTGATGGGAGGCGGCCCCTCCATCATCTATGGCACCCAGGCACATGCCGCCATCGAAGAGCTGCTCTCCTAGCACTCTGTTCTCAACATGCGAGTGGCCAAATAGCGAGTGAATAGATCAAGTGGATGAATATCAATCAGAGAACTATCAACAGACCATGATGTCCCACGCCCGTTGCATGGTGTGTGGCACTCATAATCCGGATTCACTGGGAATTCGCTTTGATCAGGGGGAGGAAGGGACGACGGAAGGGCTGTTTATTGCCAACCAGCGCCATCAGGGTTACAGCGATATTTTGCATGGCGGCATGACCAGCACCCTGCTCGATGCGGTGATGACACATGCGTTGCTGCAACGGGGAATAAGAGGATTAACAGCGGAGCTGACCGTTCGTTTTATTGCTCCCATCGATATCGGCAGCAAAGTAGCGCTGTCGGCCAGAATAGTCGACCAGCGTCACGGTATCTATCGCCTGAATGCCGTAGCGTCGGTCGGCGGGATGATTGTTGCAAAAGCATCGGCCAAATTTATCAAGCCGAAAGCCAATAACAGGAGTTAGCGTGATGAAAAAAGAGAGTGTGGTTTTACCAGAAATGGATATAGGTATTTCAGCCGCCGATCGCAAGAAAATTGCAGATGGATTGTCGGCACTGCTTGCCGATAGTTACACCCTTTATTTGATGACCCACAATTTTCACTGGAACGTAACCGGCCCGCAGTTCAACAGCCTGCACAATATGTTTATGGATCAATACATCGAGCAGTGGAATGCGCTGGATGTTATCGCCGAGCGGATCCGCGCATTGGGCTTCCCCGCACCCGGCACATACAAGGAGTTTGTCCGTCTCTCCTCCATTGAGGAGGTCGAAGGGGTGCCCTGTGCCAGTGAAATGCTCAAACATCTGGTGTTGGCGCAAGAAGCCACGGCGAGAACCGCCAGAAAACTGTTCGATCTGGTCGATGCCGTTAATGACCAGCCCACCGCCGATGTGCTGACCCAGCGTATCGATATTCATGAAAAAACCGCCTGGATGCTAAGAAGCATGCTCTCTTGATGGCGTGGGGCTGCCATATCTTTGGCAGCCCGATCTTACCTACCCGTTTGGCCCAACCGAGCCCTTTGCTGCAGCCGTTTGGTTCGATAGCGATGCACGAGCCAGTCAATTCCCGCCATTGCCGCTGCGACGCCGATCACGAGCATAGTGCCTGGAGTGAAGCTCTTCATGGATGCAGTGTCTCTTTTCCCTAGTAATGGTTATGGCACAATGAAGGTGTCGCACTATTAGGATTAGTTTATTAGATGAACATTAATATATTAGCCCCTAATGGAATTTGCATTTTTAAGTAAGTTGCTTTAACTTTTTTCAAGTAAAAACCATGTATTGTCATCTTGTGGGTAGCGGGGGGCGCGATGATAGATAAATCCGTAATCAACCAGTCTTAAATTGTATTTATCTATCAATTCTCCTGCAAAATCTCGCTTAAATAATAGCTCGCCATGTCCACGATACTCTATTGTAACAGGTGTTGGGTTGTAATATTCGCAAATCAAAATGTATCTATTTGATAAGTTATACAGGTTGTTATATACATTATCCAATTCATTTGGGTTGATATGAATCAAGACCCCTTTAGTGAAACTTAAATCATACTTAATGTTAGCTGGGATATTTTCTATAATTGTTTCATGGTGAATTGATGCAATATTTAATTCCCTGGCTTTGTTAACAGCATTTTCATTTATCTCATATCCACACAGCTTTAATTTTGAGTTTATCTGATGTAATGCTTGTAAATTCAAGCCTATATTACAACCCAATTCAATAACTGTATTTATATTTTTAGTGGCGCAAAAGACTTTTTTAAAAAAATCAACATTGGACTCTAAATATTCATGGCCTTTATTTCTAGAGATATAACTGTTACCAAAATCTCCAGCCCAGAATTCTTCTTGTTCGGTTTTGAATTTCATAAATATCCTTTTTTTAGTTACTATTAAGGAATCGCAAGCATGTTGGTTAAGAACCGTAAGTCTGATTAGCGAAGCGTAATCGGACGTTAGCGAATATTCTATCAATATATCGGTTGTTGGGCTTCGCCCTGCACCAACCTACAAACCCCACGCTACCGCCCGTGGATTACAGCCTCCAGCCTGCTGCTGTTTTCCGGCGATGTGGTGGATGGCGAAACGGCTGCACAGGGTTATCTCTGCAAGAGTGGTTGCCAAGTGGGGCATATTAATCGAGAGAGGGGCAGGGTAAAACCGCAGTCGGGCAAAAACCTGCCAAAGATCAATAAATTGCTCATTAAGTGGGTGTTATATGTCCGCTTGGTGCGGCGACCGCAAGCTGAGCTTTGCCTCTTGTCAGGGGCAGCAGCCACTCAATACTCCAGAAACTTCTCCCCGCAGCGTTCGCAGATCAGATGTTTTACATGGGTGGTCTGGTGGGCCAGTGTTTCACCAAACGCCCAGTTGGTGATGCTGCTGGAAGTAAAGGCTTGCCAGAAGGCTTTGCGCGGATCCTTGGGCATGATGTCCTGGCTGTGATCGCGGGCGACCAGCACCACGATATGGCGGGTACGCTCCCTGCATTTGTCACAGCGATGGATTTCAGTTGGCGGATTCTGGTCGTGCGGGTTGCTCATAAAGGGGCTCGTAAAGAGATGCGGGCGCCCATCATATTCCTCTCCACTTGACTCTCAATCTCTCCTTGCCAGCGCAGTGAGCAGGCTCACATTTTGCGCCCCCTCTTTGTTATTTGCCCGCGCGCCGCAGCCGTGTGCTTCTGGCCGATGCCCGCTTCTGCGGTTTGCTGGTGAGCGATGATGATATGGCGGGTGGGGTGAGCTCGGGCTTGTCCAGCTAGTTCAGGCTGATTCTCGCTTCTGCAAGTTGGGGGTGATGATATGGCGGTTGGGAGCGAGCTCGGGTTGCTGCATCCGGGTCAGCAGGCGCCTTGCCGCCTGACGGCCGATTTCGCGGGCCGGTGAGCTGACAAAGGTGAGGGCGGGGGAGGTGAGTTCGGCCTCCGCAACGTCGTCAAAACCGAGCAGGGCCACCTGCTGGCCGATGTAGTTATCCTTGCCCACGGTGCGGCCGCTCGCCTCAACGCCATAGATGGCGCCGAGCGCCACCTCGGGGTAGTGGCAGAGCACGGCGGTCACCTTGGGGTGCTGGTGCAGCAGTTGGGCGATGGTGTCGGCGGCGCTGCGCTGGGTGCGTTCGCACTCCAGTACCCACTCAGGTTTGAAGGGCAGGCCATATTGCAGCAGGCTGGCGCAGTAGCCGCCGATGCGCTCGGCGCGGGTGAGGGAGTCGGTCCGTCCGCCGACGTAGGCGATATGGCGGTGGCCCTGTTCGATAAGGTAGGTGGTGGCCTGCTTGGCGGCGTGGGTGTTGTCAGGGCCGATAAAATCTACGTCATCACGATAGTAGGAGCGGGCGGCGCACACCACCGGCAGCTCGGAGTCGAGCAGGGTCTCCAGGGTTTTTGCCGCCGCGCCGCGCACCGGATTGAAGATGATGCCCGCCACCCCTTGCCGTGACAGGGAGTGGATGCTCTGCTGCAGCCGCTCCGGACTGTGGCCGCACTGGGTCAGAAACAGCAGATAGCCCTGCTGCTCCAGCACCTCGCTCACCCCGGCGGTCACCTCGGTATAGAAGGGGTCGGTGATGTCGCGCAGGATCAGCCCCACCAGATTGGACTGCTGGCTGCGCAGGTTGGCGGCGGCGCTGTTGGGCACGTAGTCGAGCTCTTTTATCGCCTGTTGCACACGCTCGGCGGTGGCCGGGGAGATGCGCCCCTTGCCGTTGAGCACCATGGAGACGGTGGTGACCGACACTCCCGCCCGCTGGGCGACATCGGTGATCTTGGTGGCTTTGGCAGAGAGGGATTTGGGCGACATAGGGCGAACGGACGACGGACAGTTGAAAGCGAGGCCCCAGCATACCTGCTCAGATGCTCAAGTGAAACGTTACATCACCATTGGGCCGATCCGGCTCACAAATTTGGAACCTGCTGCCAGTCAGCCCCCTTTTTCTGTGATCTTGTCGGCACTTGTAGTTTGATAAAACGTTTTATCATCCAGCAAAACCTGATGCTGACCCGCGCCTTTTGCTTCGAGATTGCGTCGAGATTGCCTCGAGCGGGGGAGGGCAGCCGCAGATATTGCTGTCTATTCACAAGGAGCCGTTTCATGGCCAAGCCTCAAGCCAAATCCACTATCTGGGAGTTCCTGCAGAGCCTCGGCAAGACCTTTATGTTGCCGGTCGCCCTGCTGGCCTTCTCGGGCATCCTGCTCGGTGTCGGCAGCTCGCTCACCAGCGATGCGGTCAAGCAGAGCATGCCCTTCCTCGACAATACCGTGCTGCAACTGCTGTTCCTCTGGATGACCAAGGTGGGGCTGGTAGCCTTTATCTACCTGCCGGTGATGTTTGCGGTGGCCATTCCGCTCGGGCTGGCGCGGGAAGAGAAGGGGGTCGCGGCCTTTGCCGGTTTCGTTGGCTATGCGGCGCTCAACCTCTCCATCAACTTCTACCTCACCGTGGCCAACGTCATCGGTGACGCGGCGGCGGAGAAGGCCTACGGGGTGAAATCGATCCTCGGTATCAGCTCCATCGACACCGGGATCCTGGGGGCCATCATCGTCGGGGTGATCGTCGCCAAGTTGCACGCCCGTTTCTACACCTACAAGATGCCCGATGCGCTCGCCTTCTTCGGCGGTGCCCGCTTCGTGCCCATCATCACTGTATTGGTGCTTGGTGTCGTCGGTCTGGTCGTGCCGTTCGCCTGGCCCTGGTTTGCCGCCGGTATCAACGGTATCGGGGCACTCATTTCCCACGCCGGTCCCTTCGGCCCCTTCCTGTTCGGTACCGGTGAGCGCCTGCTGCTGCCGCTCGGTCTGCACCACATTCTGGTGGCGCTCATTCGCTTTACCGAAGCGGGCGGCACCCAGCTGGTATGCGGTCACGAGGTGAGCGGCGCCCTCAATATCTTCTACGCCGAGCTCTCCTGCGCCGATACTTCCGGCTTCTCGGTCTCTGCCACCTCCTTCCTCTCGCAGGGCAAGATGCCTGCCTTCCTCGGCGGCTTGCCGGGCGCGGCGCTCGCCATGTATCACTGCGCTCGCCCGGAAAATCGCGGCAAGATCAAGGCGCTGCTGGTCTCCGGCGTGGTGGCCTGCGCCATCGGCGGCATCACAGAGCCGCTGGAGTTCCTGTTCCTGTTCGTGGCACCGGTGCTCTACGTTATTCACGCCATCCTGACGGGTCTGGGCTTTATGACCATGGGGCTGCTCGGCGTCACCATCGGCAACACTGACGGCAACCTCATCGATTTTCTGGTGTTCGGCGTGCTGCAAGGCACCGCCACCAAGTGGTATCTGGTGCCGGTCGCGGCCGCTATCTGGTTTGCCATCTACTACAGCGTGTTCCGCTTCGCCATCGTGCGCTTTAACCTGAAGACCCCGGGCCGCGAAATTGAAACCAGCGAGGCTGCCCAGCCCGCAGGCAAGAAGGCAGGCAACAGCGGTTACAACGGTGAAATCATCCTCAATGCGCTGGGCGGCGCTGATAACATCCTCGCGCTTGATAACTGCATCACCCGCCTGCGGATGTCGGTGCAGGATATGAGCCGGGTCGATGACAAGGTATTGAAAGCGAACGGCGCCATCGGGGTGATCAAGCTCGACGAGCACAACCTGCAGGTGGTGATCGGCCCGCAGGTGCATCTGGTGAAAAACCAGCTGCAGAGCCTGATGGGGGCCTGAACCGGCCAATAAGATCCGAACGGGGGGCGCAAGCCCCCCTTGTTTGCCTCTCCCAATATGTCTCCTGTTTATGGAGGGAGAAACTTCATGCACGATATTTATGACTTCGACCGCGTGGTCGACCGCCACGGCACCTACTGCACCCAGTGGGACTATGTAGCCGACCGTTTTGGCCATGCCGATCTGCTCCCCTTTACCATCTCCGACATGGATTTCGAGACCGCCCCCTGCATTCGCCAGACGTTGGCAACCCGCCTTGAGCACGGGGTATTTGGCTACAGCCGCTGGAATCACGACGACTTCAAGGGGGCGGTGAGCGACTGGTTTGCTCACCGCTACGGGGCGAGCCTCGACCCCGAGACGCTGGTCTACGGCCCCTCGGTCATCTATGTGATTGCCCAGCTGGTGAGCCTCTGGTCGGCGCCGGGGGAAGGGGTGCTGGTGCATACCCCTGCCTACGATGCCTTCGGCAATATGCTGACTGCCAACGACAGGGTGCTGTTGCCCTGTCCGCTTAAAAAAGAGCAGGGGAGTTACCAGATCGACTGGCAATGTTTCGAGCAGCAAGCCGCTCGCCCCGATTGCCGGATTTTGCTGCTCTGCAGCCCCCACAACCCCACTGGACGGGTCTGGACGCGGGATGAACTCGGCCGGATGGCCGCCATCTGCCAGCGCCACGGGGTCAAGGTCATCTCGGACGACATCCATATGGATGTGAGCTTTGCCCGCTATCTGCCGTGGAGCGAGGTGGCACCGGACGATCACTGGGCGCTGGTGAGCTCGGGCTCCAAATCCTTCAATATTCCCGCCCTTGGCGGCGCCTACGCCTTTATCGCCAACGCAGCGGCGCGGGCCGCCTATCTGCAGCGGCTCAAGGCGGCCCATGGCCTCTCATCGCCGCCCATTCTCGGGGTGCTGGCCCATATCAGTGCCTATCGGGACGGCGCTGCCTGGCTCGATGCCCTGAAAAGCTATCTGCACGGCAACCTCGACCATGTGGCGGCGCGACTCAACGCCGCCTTCCCCGCCATCGACTATCGGGTGCCCGAGGGAACCTATCTCGCCTGGATTGACCTGCGCGGCCTCGGCATCGACTCCACCGAACGGATGGATGCGCTGCAAACCTTGCTGGTGGAGAAATACCGGGTCGCCATCATGCGCGGCGACACCTACGGCCCGGAAGGCACAGGCTATATCCGCCTCAACGTCGGCTGCCCGCGCTCGAAGGTTGACCAAGGGCTCGACTCCCTGATCGGCGCGCTGGGGGAGGTGGTTTAACACAGAACCCCTTGCCAATGCTGGCAAGGGGCACTGAACCATAAGATACCTGTTTACATACAGCGAACGGCTTTCTGCCGTGCGATGATATAGTCTCCCAGCGAGGCGTAACCATCCACCCCCTGCGGGGCTGCGCCTGGGTTATGGCGCAGATTATCTTGGTAGGCTGTCAGCGCTTGAGCCAGGGATGAACAGGTACTTTTTTGATCCTGCAGTTCCTGATAGACAGAGGCTTTTAGTAGCTGCACATTGCTCAGCTTGTCGTAAGCGGTTGTTGTATTTAGCTGAGTGGCGGCCTGCTCCAGATATGCTGCTGCCTTGATTGTCCTGTTTTGCAGGTTGACTGTCTGATCTATAAATCCTTGTTCTTTATAGTGTTCTGCCCAAGTAGAACCAACGGAAGAAGATAGGAGTAGCAGGGCATATTCTCTATCTGCCATGGCATGGCAAACCGCGTCTTCCTTGCAAAGGTGTCTGGCTTCGACGATAAGTTTTTCTGCAGCGGTTGCCCGCCCATGTTCAATCAGCACATCTGCTTGGGCCAGATTTTGCCAAGGGTCGTTGCTTATTACGACGCCAGCAGCAGAACAACCACATAGCAGAAGGGCGATAGCGGAAAGTCCGATTTTTTCCATATCTAATTCTTCCTTGGCGTGATTCATATCAGTTTGTAACTCGAGGTTGTATTGTTTGCGGCCACGACTAATTGAAAGCAAGTATCTATTGCCAAGAGTGTGATTTATAAGCCTCTTTGGCGTTGTGTCTGATGGCAATACGGTACGGGTTTACGATGATAATCGAGTTGCTCGTCACGTCGGCGCACGTGTCGCTCGATTGCAACTTTTGATGGAGCTGGCGTGCATGACCTTGCTCTCCGGATTGCTCTCTATTCCGCGCCCAAAACAAAACCGCCCCGGAGTTCCGGGGCGGTTTTTTATTTAACGATACCGAGATTAGCCGTGGGGGGACACAAGGGCTCAGCGATAGCGGCCACGTACCGAGCTGCTGGCGCGGCCGGCCATCTTGATCAGGCTCTGGCGGGTGTGGAGGTGGCAGAGCGCGACGCCGAGGGCATCTGCCGCATCCGCCTGCGGGGTGGCTGAGAGTTTCAGCAGATGGGTCACCATATGCTGCACCTGCTCCTTGGCGGCGCCGCCGGTACCGACCACTGCCTGCTTGATCTGGGTGGCAGAGTATTCGCTCACCGGCAGATAGGCGTTGACCGCGGCGACGATGGCGCTGCCCCGGGCCTGCCCCAGCTTCAGGGCCGAGTCGGCGTTGCGGGCCATAAAGACCCGTTCGATGGCAAACTCGGTGGGTTTGAACTGGGTGATGATCTCGCATACCCCGTCATAGACCTGCTTGAGGCGCTCCGGCAGCTCGCCGCAATCGGTGCGGATGCAGCCAGAGCCCAAGTATTCGGCCTTGCCGCCCACGACCCGGATAACCCCGTATCCGGTGATCCGCGAACCCGGATCGATGCCCAAAATAATGCTCATGGGTGTTGATTGCTCTAAACGCGAGTGATGGCCGCCAAGATAGCAAACTGTGGCCCGTTTGGCTGTATGTTCCGGGTCAAGCGGGTAAAGATTGGCCAGCCGGCGTCGGGCGTGGTTAGCCCTTGAACAGCGCTATGGTGTCGCCATCCTGCAGGCTGCCGGCACCGCGCACCACCACCCGATCCCCCTGCTTGAGGGCGCCGCTCACCGCCACCTGCTGGCTGTCGCCAAACAGCACGGTGACCGGCACCCGATTCACCTTGAGCGCCTTGCCGCTTCGCGCCACCTGATAGACCACGCTGCCATCGGTGCCGAGCACCAGAGCGTCCCGGGGCAGCAGCATGCTCTGTTGCTCCCCCAGTGGCAGGGCAACCCGTACCGGCGAGCCGATGATGAAAGTGCCCGCTTCCGGTTTGAGGCGCAGCTCGATGAGGCGCGACTTGGGATCGGCGCTGGCGGCCCGCTGGTAATAGACGCCGTGACCGCTCAGCTGCTCCCCCTCCACCCGCAGCCGGGTTTGCGGCGCCAGCTGCTGGGCCCAGAGAATGGGGGCCTGCAGGCGGATATCCGGCTGATCCGGGTTGACCAGCTCCAGCGCCTGCTCGCCCGCGTCCACATGCTCGCCGGGCTGGATGAAGTGGTTGTTCACCACTCCGTCGAACGGGGCATAGATGTGGCTGCGGCGCAGCTGTTCCTCAATTTGGTTCACCTGTATGGCGGCCAGCCGCTCGGCCAGCGCGGCCTGCTCCACATCGTAACTGGCCTTGTCGTATTGGCTCTGGGAGGCGCTCTTTTGCTGGTGCAGTCGGGTGATCCGCTGGGATTCGGCGCGGGCGAAGCGCAAGTTGCTCTGCCATTTCGCCTGCTCGGCGCGAGCCTGCTCCAGCGAGAGGCGCAGCGCCGCGCTGTCGAGGCGCAGCAGCTCATCCCCTTTTTTGACCCGGCTGCCAAATTCGGCGATCCATTCCACCCGGCCGCTCACTTCGGCGCTGAGTGCCGCCTGCTGGCGACTCGCCACCGTGCCGCTGACCCAGATATTGGCGGCCGCATCCCCTTGGGTCACATCCGCCAGGGTCACCATCTTGCCCTGATCGGCCAATACCGGTAGCGCACTGCCTGCAATCAGCGCAGCGCCAGCCAACATTCGGGTAATCATATGTGTCATCGATGAGCTCCTTGCTCAGGCCCGCTGGCGCAGGGGTTGTGGGATCGCCACCTGCTCCCCGAGACGCAGGAAGGCAGGCAACAGGATCAGGGTAAACAGGGTGCTGCAACTCATGCCGCCGACAATGACGGTGGCGAGCCCGCGGTAAATTTCGCTCCCCTCGCTCGGGCTCAGCATCAGCGGCAGCATGCCGAAGATGCTGGTGAGGCTGGTCATGGCGATGGGGCGCATCCGGCTTTGCAAGGCATCAGCTACCGCCAGCTGACGGCTCATGCCGTCCCGCTCGGCGGTGCGGGTCTGATGCACCAGCAGGATAGCGTTGTTGACCACCAGTCCCAGCAGGATGACAAAGCCGATGATGGTGAGCAGATCCATCGGCAGCGGCACCAGCAGCCCGCTCAGTTGCAGCGCCAGCACGCCGCCAACCGAGGCAAGGGGCAGGGTGAGCAACACCAGCAGGGCATCCTTGAGGGAGGCAAACACCCCCCACAGCAGCACCAGCAGGATCACCACGGCAAACAGGAAGATGGTCCCCAGATTGTCGAGCGCCTGTTGCAGGCTGTCGGCGTTGCCGGCAATGCGCAGCTCGCCACCAGCGGGCAGCAGGGGGCGGATGGCGGCAAAACTGCGGTTTTTCAGGGTGTCGAGCACCTGCTCCATGGTCATGCCTGCCGGGGGCGCTATCTGCAGGCTGATGCTGCGCCGCCCATCGGCCCGGAAGATGCTGGCCGGGCCCATGTCATGCTCCACCCGCAGCAGCTCGCCAAGGGGAACGATGCGCCCGGAGGGAGTGGCCAGCGGCACTGCCTTCAGTTCGTCCGGATTGGCGGAGCTCTGCCCCATCAGCATGATGTCGAGCCGATCCTCGCCGTCGAAATACTCGCCAACCCGCAAGCCGTCGCCAAAGGTCTGGATGATGGTGGGCAGGGGCGTGCGATCCCAACCTACTTCGGCGAGACGCCGATCTTGCGGCACCAGTTTGAGCTCGGGGGCGGTGAAGTCGAGACTCGGCTCGGGCCGAATCTGTGCTCCCGGCAAGTCCTTGTTGAGGATCCCCATGCTGGCACGGGCAGCCTGATAGAGCTCGGGCAGGTTGCCTCCCTGCAGCAGCAGGGAGACGCCGTTCTCGCTGTCAAAGCCGCCAAACAGCGACCCCTGACCGCCGAACACCCGGGTGTCGGGAATACCCACCAGCAGCTGTTTCATCAACAGGCTCTCCAGCTCCTTGATGCGGGTCTCGTCCTTGGGGCGCACGCCAATCTGGGCGCCCCCCGGGTAGCGCAAGATGTAGTAGTTCTTGAGGGCAGGCTCTTTCTCCCCCTTCATGTAGGGGGCGAGGCGGGCGATCAGGGTATCGATCACCTCTTCGCGCTGGGCCTTGAGGTTGACCCCGGGGGTGAAGTTCATCCAGACATCCACCGCGTCCCGTTTCACGTCCGGCAGATAGTCCATCTTGGGCAGTAGCGCCCAGGTGGCCAGTGCCGGCAGACTCATCATCAGGGTGATGACCGCCCAGCGCTGGCGTGAGGTCGAGGTCCAGCGGATCACATGACGGGTAGTGCGCTGCCACAGCGACTCATAGGGATCGGTCAGCGTTTCACGCCCCATCCAGCGCGCCGCCACCGCAGGCAGCACGATGACGGCGACCAGCATGGAGACTGTCACGGCGCAGGCGATGGTGAGCGCCAGATCGGCAAACAGCTGACCCTCCACATCGTTGAGCAGCAGCACCGGCAGGAAGATGGCGACCGTGGTGAGGGTGGAGGCGACCAGCGCCGTCCACACCTGGCTGGTACCTTCGAGCGCCGCCTCCGCCTTGCTCAAATCCCCCCGCTCGTGGCGCCGGTAGATACTCTCCAGCACCACGATGGCGGCGTCGAGCACCATACCGACGGCAAAGGCGATGCCCGCCAGCGAGATGATGTTGAGGGTGCGGTCCATCACCTTGAGCAGGCAGAAGGTGAGCATGATGCTGATGGGGATGGCGAGGGCAATCATCAGGGTCGCCTTGAGCTGGCGCAGGAAGAGCCAGAGGATGGCGCAAGAGAGCAGCACCCCGAGCCCCAGGTTGGCAGTGACCATGCTGACGGCGCGATTGATGTAGAGGGAGGCATCGAACGACTGCTCCATGTGCAGCCCGACCGGCTCCAGCACCTCGCGGTTGAGCTCGTTCACCCGGGCCTTGATCGCCTCAAGGGATGCCAGGGCATTGGCGCCGCTCTCCTTGAAGATCTGGGCGGCGATGGCGGTATTGCCGTTCTGGATCCGCAGCACCGGGTTCTCTTCCCTGGCCACCCTTACCTCCGCTACATCCCGCAGATAGATGGGCAGGCCATTGCGCCAGTCCACCACCTTGTCTCCCAGCGTCTCGACATCGTAGCGACCGGCGAAGCGCAGCTTGTACTCCCAGCGCCCGATGTCGAGGGTACCGGCCGACACGTCCCAGCCGGTGGTGGCCCGGCTGGCCAGCACCGGGATCTCCACTCCCAGCTCGGCGGCGCGGTAGGGGTCGAAGCGGATCTGGATCTGGCGCTCGTTGATCCCCTCGACTGCGACCGTCGAGACCCCTTCGATGCGTTCCAGCTCGGGTTTGACCCGCGCCTCGATCAACGCCTGATGATCATCGATCACCCCTTTGGCGCCGGGCAGTTGCTGGATGAAGAAGAAGGTGAGGGTATCGTTGCTGCTGTAGTTGTTGACGTAGGGGCCGCCAATCTTGTCCGGCAGTCCCGAGACCCGGTTCAATCGCGAAATCACATCGAGTTGGGCCCGTTGCATGTCGGTGCCGAGGGCAAACTCCATGTCGATTTCGGTAAAGCCGGGATAGCTGTTGCTGACAAGGCTCTTGAGCCCCTGTACCCCCTGCATCTCCTGCTCGATGGGGTCGGTGATCTCCGACTCCATCTCCTGGGGAGAGGCTGAACGCCAGCTCACCGAGATGTTGAGGTGTGGACGGTCGATGTCGGGGAACAGCTGGATCGGCAGTCCCCGGATGCTGAGCAGGCCCAGCAGGAAAATCAGCACGATCGAGACCGCCACCCAGATGGGGCGTTCGATCGCCGTTTTGGCGAGGTTCATTCACTCTTCCTGAGTTGTTGTTATCGGCCATTCCGCTGGCCTTGCTTCCAAAGTCCCTGCAACAGGGACTCAAGCATTTAACTGGAATTCTCCCGGCTTGTAAATGCATGGTTAACAAACAAAAAAACCGGCCACGAGGGCCGGTTTGGTACAGGGTTGCCAGGGGATCAGGCGGCGTGTTCGACCTTGTTTGGCTGCTTGTTTGCTTGCTGGGAGAAGCCTTCCAGCTCGCCCGGGGCGAAGTTGTCTACCTGGATCGCTTCGTAGCGAAGGGCATCGGCGGCCAGCAGTTTGTCCGCTTCGTCCTTGCTCAGGATGGAACCGGCCAGTGCGGCGGCAACCAGCTCCGGCAGTGCCAGTTTGCGGGGCAGTTTGCCCTCTTTCTGGGCCTGCACCAGCTTCTTCTCGTAGGGCTGCACAGCGACCATGGCCTGGAAGGCGCGCTCCATCAGGCCGACCGGATCCGCCTCGTCTTTGCCCACATAGCAGAGGGCGGTCAGACGGTCGCGGAACTCGCCCGGCTTCATCATGGCCAGACAGATGGCGTGGCAGCGATCGTCGGCCGGCATCTTGTAACCGACGCCGAACGGGAACACCACGCGCTTGAGTACGGCACCCACCACCTTGTTCGGGAAGTTCTGGAAGAAGCCCTCGAACGCCTTGCCAATCAGGTAGAGGTTGCGCTCCACCGCGTACTGCACGAACGGCAGATCGGAGACCATGCGGCCCTGATCCTCGTAGTGCTTGAGGGTGGCGGAGGCCAGATAGAGGTGGCTCAGCACGTCACCCAGACGGGCGGAGATCATCTCCTTGCGCTTGAGATCGCCACCCAGCATCAGCATGGAGACGTCGGCGCACAGGGCCAGCCCTTTACTCATACGGGACAGCTGTTTGTAGTAGCGGGCGGTTTCGCCAGCTACCGGCGCGCTGTTGAACTGACCCAGAGTCAGCCCCTGGAACAGGGAGCCGAAGAAGTTGCCGGCGCCGAAGGCGATGTGCTTCATCAGCAGGGCGTCAAACTTCTCGAGACCGCGTTCCACGTCGGTATCGGCCGCCGCTTCCAGCTCGGCAAAGACGTATGGGTGGCAGCGGGTAGCCCCTTGCCCGAAGATCATCAGGTTGCGGGTCAGGATGTTGGCCCCTTCCACCGTGATGGCGACCGGAATCCCCATGTAGGCGTAGCCGGTGTAGTTTTTCGGCCCCAGCTGGATTGCACGGCCGGCGTGGATGTCCATGGAGTCATCCATGATCTGGCGCGCCATCTCGGTCATGTGGTACTTGGAAATCGCAGTGACGATGGCCGGCGCCTGACCCAAGTCCAGCGAACCTGCAGTCATGCGACGTGCCCCTTCCAGCTGATAGGTGAGGCCACCGATGCGGGCCAGCGCTTCCTGCACCCCTTCAAACTTGCCGATGGACATGCCGAACTGCTTGCGCACATAGGAGTAGGCGCCCACGGTGCGGCTCGCCATGTGACCGCAAGCGGTGCCCAGAGCAGGCAGCGAGATGCCGCGACCGGCGGAGAGGCACTCAACCAGCATGCGCCAGCCACGGCCGGCGTAATCCGGGCCGCCGATGATCCAGTCGAGCGGAATGAACACATCCTTGCCGAAAGTCGGGCCGTTCAGGAACGCCAGACCCATGGGGTAGTGGCGATCGCCGACGCGCACGCCGGGGTGGCTGGTGGGGATAAGCGCGCAGGTGATGCCCAGCTCTTCCTTGTCACCCAGCAGTTTTTCCGGGTCATAGAGTTTGAACGCAAGTCCCAGCACGGTGGCGCGCGGCGCCAGGGTGATGTAGCGCTTGTTCCAGTTGAGGCGAATACCCAGCACCTCTTCACCCTTGTGCATCCCTTTGCAGACGATTCCCTTGTCAGGAATGGCACCTGCATCGGAGCCCGCTTCCGGCCCGGTCAGGGCGAAGCAGGGCACCTCTTTGCCACTAGCCAGCCCCGGCAGCCAGAAATCTTTCTGGGCCTGGGTGCCGTAGTGCATCAGCAGCTCGCCTGGGCCGAGGGAGTTCGGCACCATGACGGTAACCGCCACGCTCAGGCTCTTGGTGGCAATGCGGGTGACGATGGTGGAGTTGGCGATCGCCGAGAATTCGCGGCCGCCGTAGGATTTCGGGATGATCAGGGAGAAGAAGCCTTCCTTCTTCAGATAGTCCCACACCGGCTCCGGCAGGTCCTTGGTTTCGTTGACGATCTTGAAGTCGTCAACCATGGCGAGCAGGGTTTCGACCTGATTGTCGATAAAGGCCTGCTCCTCTGCGGTCAGTTCGGCCTTGCCGTAACCGTGCAGTTTTTTCCAGTCGGGGTTGCCGCGAAACAACTCGCCATCCCACCAGACGGAGCCGGCTTCCATGGCCTCCCGCTCGGTAGCTGACAAGGGCGGCAGAATCTTTTTGAAGATGCCGAACACCGGACTGGTTACCACCTTTTTACGGATGGAGGGCACGCCGAGCACAACGGCTATCGCCAGCACCAGCAGGACAAGCAATGTGATCATACCGAAGTTCCTTCTATTTCACTGTTTCCGTTGATTTATTGTTGGTTGTTACACGGCCAGGGAGAGCCTGGTCGACTCCACGGGCGCCCCGACTCCGGACGCCAGATAAGGAATAACGTTGCGCACCAGCCCTTCCACATCGAGTTGCTGGCCAAAATCGGCCAGGGCGATGTCGCGCAGGGCATCGGCAGAGGCCATGGTGAATACGACGGTGCCCAGGGTGAAGTGCAGGCGCCAGAAGAGATCCGCGGGCGACAGGGCCGGATTGGCCTTGGAGATGGCCTGGGTGATCCGCTGCAAAATGGGGCCATAGTGGGCGGTGATAAAGCGGCGCAGGTGGCCCTGGCTGTCGATATAGCCGCGCCCCAGCAGTTGCATGAAGATGGCCGGGCCGTTGGCCCGCACTGCCGAGAGCTTCATCAGCGGCTCGACAAAACTTTCAAACAGTTGCAGCAGGGTCAGCTGCTCCTGCTCCATCAGTACCCGCAGGCGCGCATCGAGATCGGGCATAAACAGGCTCAGATAGCGGTCGAGTACCGCCTGGATCAGCTCCTTCTTGGAGCCGAAGTGATAGTTCACCGACGCCAGATTAACGTCGGCTTCACTGGTGATCAGACGCAAAGAGGTATCGGCGAATCCCCGCTCGGCAAACAGCACTTCAGCGGCGTCGAGAATACGGTTTTTGGTATCGATTTTACTCACTGGACACCTCACTTAAACGAATGTTTAAAAAGTACGTTTCATAACGTGAAGTGTCAAGGGAATGTGAATGAGTGTTAGCGGAATGTTTTTCGATGAAAAAAGCAAAGTGGGCGGAACTTAGTCAAAAAGCAGGACTCTATATCTATGCCACTGCAATTAAACATTAAGTCTCGCCCAACCTGCACCATGCTAGTTGGGCCTTTTTTTGCGCGTCTGTTACCGGTTTGCGGTTTGCAGGCAAAAAAAACCGCCGCAGGGCGCGACGGTGGGGAAAGTGAGTTCGCGTCATCCTGACAGCAAACTGTCGATGCGAGTTCAGGCATGTATCGACGGGGGCAGTATGCCAGCCAGAGCCCCTCAGACTATGTCAGCTTCGCGGTATTTTGTGACAAAGTGTGGCAAGCACTGGCGTGGCCCAAGCTGCCGCTCTTTGCTATGCTGCCCTTTCAAAATATGAGGGGAGAGAAGATGAAGTACCCGGTCGATACCCACACTCACACCATTGCCAGCACCCATGCCTACAGCACCATCCACGACTATCTGCCGATAGCCAGGGCCAAGGGGATCAAGCTGTTTGCCACCACGGATCACGGGCCCGAGATGGCCGATGCCCCTCATGTCTGGCACTTTGCCAACTTGCCGATCTTGCCAAGAGTGGTGGATGGGGTAGGGATTCTGCGGGGTATCGAGGCCAACATCAAAAACCTGGAGGGGGAGATCGATTTTCCCGAGCGTTACGAGTCGCGTCTGGACATGATCATGGCGGGCTTTCATGAGCAGGTATTCCCTCCCTGCGATCAGGCAACCCACACCCAGGCGATGATCAACGCCATCAAGAGTGGCCGGGTCGATATGATCAGCCACCCGGGCAACCCCTCATTTCCCATCGACATTCAGGCAGTGGTCAAGGCGGCGGCCGACTATCGGGTAGCGCTGGAGATCAACAACTCCTCCTTCATTCACTCGCGCCCGGGTAGCGAAGGTAATTGCCGTGCCATCGTCGAAGCCGCGCGAGATCTGGGGGCCTATCTCACCTTCGGCTCCGATTCCCACGTGGCATTTACTCTTGGCGATTTTGACCACTGCCATCGTCTGGTGACCGAAGCGGGCTTCCCGCAAGAGCGGATCCTGGTGCGCTCCCCCCGTGCCCTGCTCGAATTTCTCGAAAGCCGCGGCCGGGCCCATATCCCCGAGTTTGTCGATCTGTAAATCGGGCTCTAACACCATGAGCCAACTCATAAAATCGAGCTGGCTCAATTGACTTGCCGGTCATTTTTTATGAATGTGGAGAGCAACAAGCCGGTATAGCTCAGTTGGTAGAGCAGCGCATTCGTAATGCGAAGGTCAGGAGTTCGATCCCCCTTATCGGCACCATATAAAACAAAGGGTTAGCTTCTTGGCGAAGCTAACACTTTGTGCTTTTGGGCTTGGGGTACCACGTGGGGTACCACATCTAGCAAACGGTAGGCACATTACTGTATCCACTTACCTAGCTACCGGCAGGTCCTCCCAGCGGGTGGTGTAGCAGGGGCTCAGGTGCTCTTGTCGCATCATCCACTCAGGCGACCCCGCGCCTTGGCTGGCAAAGCCTACGCGCCCCAATCCCTTGGCTTTGATCTGGTCCATCACTGCCATCAGCGCGTCCGATTGAGCGGAGGACGGGGCAAACAGATCGGCCTGTTGCTGCCCCTTGGGGGTGAACTCACTCAGCATGACGCCCCCCTTCTGATAGCGGTAACCATCGCGCCAAATCTGCGCTAGCAGCACGTTCACTTGCTGCAGCAGCAACCGGGTATCATCGCTAGGGCAGACCAGCCGGATGCCCGCCTGCTCACGGTAGTAAGGAGCTCGTTCATCAAAGGGGCTGGTTCGCACGAACAGGTGCACCCGCTGGCAACACATCCCCTCGGCCCGCAGCTTCTCGGCTGCGCGAGCCATAAAGCCTGACAACGCTTGGGCCATTTCTCCACGGTCAGTCACGCGCTCACCAAAGG